>JBBSPC010000028.1:0-39131 GCA_038259125.1 Chroococcales cyanobacterium
GTTTCATCAATTACTACTATGATTTTTTGGGCTTTCAATGCTTCAAGAGTTATCGTTAGTCTTCTGTCTTTTAGTTCCTCTACTGACCAAGGAGAATTAGCTAGAAAATGATGTAATGATTGTGGCGAAGATATGCTTACTACTTTGGCGATTTCTGGTAGGGACTTTCTTTTAATTGGCGAGACAATTCCTTGGTGTAAACATTTGAAACATTCATAGCTTCTTACTTCAGGAAATGTGTCATTATAACCCTCACAATATCGATCTATGATAGAAACTGTGGGTTGAGCATCTCGCTTCAAATGTTTGAGAATTTGTAACTCTACATCCATTATCCTGTTAGGTCTTTAGCTTCATAACCATCTTTTTTTATTGTAGTTGAATTTTCGGAAAGTGACAGAAGAGAGTTATGAAGGAAAGGTGCAACTTTAGTTCTGCTGACCTAAGCAACACTTACCTCTCGGAGGTTTTTATGGAAGGAATTGATTTCAGCAATGCCAATCTCAGCGGAACTTCTATGGAACAATCTTGTCTGGATAGAGCCAATCTGGCGAGAGCTATTCTTAGAAAAACTAGATTGCATATGACTAGTTTTAAATTTGCTGATATGAGTAGTACTAACTTGAGGGAGGCTATTTTGGATAATACTGATTTGAGAGGGGCTAACTTGATTAGTGCTAATATCAATGGAATTGATTTGAGTGGTGCTATTTTCTGTAATACGATTTTGCCCGATGGAACCTCTCGGAACGACCATTATAGTCTGGGACAATTTTGAATCTTGGCTAGCTAATAATGAAGAAGTAAGCTCTAAAAAAGAAATTTCATTCTTAGCTCACTTGCCTATATATAATGGATAAACTGAAGCTATCTAGATTACAGTTTGGTATGGTTATTAAGTTTGTTTTTTCTCATTGGTCAAACATATTAGCTGCTGCGATCGCCATAGCTACATTTGAACTACAAGCTTTATCTGTCCAAGCCGAATCTAAGATATACGATCCACCTTCAATTACCTCAGACAAAGAAATATCTGATACACTCACGGAAAATGACATTCCTACAGGAGAAGGAGGTTTTGCCCGTGATTATCATGTGCAGCTAGAAAAAGGAGATCAGGTGGCGATTGATCTTACCTCGGATAACTTCGATTCGATGGTGATGTTAATTGCTGCTGATGGATCAACTGTTGCTGAAAACGATGATGGTCCTGATGGTACGACTAATTCTTTGCTTTTTTCGCGCATCACCGAAGCAGGAAAATATATTGTGCGAGTTAGAGCTTTTGGAGAAACTAGTGGCGGGAAGTTTACCCTTAAAGTTACCAGACTCAAACCCAACTCTAAATAATAGTTAAGAATTTACCTCAACTTTGCAAATATTAAGGTTACTCTGGCAAAATCGACGGTACAAATAACTGTAAGAAAGTTATACAGTTAAGAAAAATTATGTCAGAAATAACTATAGAATCAATATTACAAGAGAAAAGGGTATTTAATCCCCCCGCAGAATTTGCTGCCAAAGCATCTATTAAAAATATGGCAGAGTATAACAAACTTTATGCTTTGGCAGAAAAAGACCCTTGCGGATTCTGGGCAAAATTAGCCGAAAAAGAATTACATTGGTTTAAAAGATGGGGTACAACTCTTGATTGGCAACCACCCTTTGCTAAATGGTTTGTTGGTGGCAAAATTAATATTTCCTACAACTGTCTAGACAGGCATCTGACTACTCATCGCCGAGATAAACCAGCTTTGATCTGGGAAGGAGAACCAGGAGACTCAAGAACTTTAACTTATGCTCAACTGCATCAAGAAGTTTGTCAGATGGCAAATGTAATCAAAGATTTGGGCGTAAAAAGAGGCGATCGCGTTGGCATATATATGCCCATGATTCCCGAAGCGGCGATCGCTATGTTAGCCTGTGCCAGAATTGGGGCAGCACACAGCGTAGTCTTTGGTGGCTTTAGTGCCGAAGCTTTAAAAGCCCGTCTTCAGGATGCAGAAGCTAAGTTGGTTATTACCGCTGATGGTGGCTGGCGCAAAGATAAAATTGTGCCTTTAAAGGACGCGGTAGATCGGGCGATCGCCAGTGATGTAACTAGCGTCCAAAATGTTTTAGTGGTACAGCGCACTAAACAGGATATTGCCATGCAGCCAGGGCGTGACCATTGGTGGCATGAACTTAAAGCTAATGCTTCGGATCATTGTCCTGCTGAACATATGGACAGTGAAGACTTACTTTTTATTCTCTATACCAGCGGCACAACAGGACAACCAAAGGGAGTAGTCCACACCACAGGGGGCTACAATCTTTATACCCACATGACCTTCAAGTGGACATTCGATATTAAAGATAATGATGTCTACTGGTGTACGGCTGATGTTGGCTGGATTACAGGACACAGCTACATTGTTTATGGACCTCTTTCTAATGGTGCAACTACCGTAATGTACGAAGGCGCACCTCGTCCTTCTAATCCTGGCTGTTTTTGGGATGTAGTAGAAAAATACGGTGTAACTATCTTTTACACCGCCCCCACTGCCATTCGGGCATTCATTAAAATGGGTGATGAACATCCCAATCGTCGCGATCTCTCTTCTTTGCGTATTCTTGGTACAGTGGGTGAACCGATCAATCCCGAAGCCTGGATCTGGTATCACCAGGTAATAGGAGGCGAACGTTGCCCCATTGTCGATACCTGGTGGCAAACAGAAACAGGAGGCTTTCTGCTAACGCCTTTGCCTGGGGCGACTCCCACTAAGCCTGGATCGGCGACTCTACCTTTTCCTGGCATCATTGCCGACGTGGTGAATTTAAAAGGTAATCCCGTCGGCGAAAACGAGGGTGGCTATTTAGTCATCAAGCATCCTTGGCCCAGCATGATGCGAACTGTCTATAAAAATGACGATCGCTTTCGTCGCACCTATTGGGAACATATTCCCCCCCAGGACGGCAAGTATGTGTATTTTGCTGGCGATGGCGCCCGCAAAGACGAAGATGGCTATTTTTGGGTAATGGGTCGAGTTGATGACGTGATGAACATTGCAGGACATCGCTTAGGGACAATGGAAGTAGAATCAGCCTTGGTATCTCATCCTGCCGTTGCCGAAGCTGCGGTGGTATCTCGTCCCGATGAGGTTAAAGGAGAAGAAGTTTATGCCTTTGTCACCTTGGAAGATACTTATGCTGAAAGTGAGGAACTAAAGCAAGAACTAAAACAGCACGTAGTTAAAGAAATTGGCGCGATCGCTCGTCCTGGGGAAATTCACTTTGCTGATGCTCTGCCTAAAACCCGTTCTGGCAAGATTATTCGCCGTTTCTTGCGTAATTTGGCAGCAGGAGAAGAATTAATTGGCGATATCTCTACTATGGAAGATATCAGTGTTTTAGATAAGTTGCGCCAGAGTTGATTTTTGTTTTTTAGGATGGGTGTTTCACTCATCCTAAATTTTACCTCAGAAGTCTAATCGTATTCTTGTCTGGCTAATAACACAGGACAAGGAGCTTTAATCCGAATGTAATCAGATAAAGAACTACCTAATAAACGTTCTACATCAGGGAGACTTTTGGCAATTGAAGGACGACGTTCAGGAGAGCCTAAAACCAGCAAATCAATATTTCTAGCTTCTGCTAAACTACAAATTTTCTGAGCGGGTCTACCTCCTGTAACTAAGCATCGATAATCAAGTCCCATTCTTTTGACTTTGGCGATCGCAGGAGCTAAGATAGGATTATTTTCCATATCTTCTTTTGACAAAGCAAGATTAGGATCGAGATCTGGGTTAACACGGATCAAAAATATCTCTGCATCTTTATAACCCTGCAACAAAGATAAAGTAACGTCTAAAGCATATTGTGCAGCTGGGGATTTATCAATAGCAATCATTACCCGCTTGAGCTTTTTGACGTAGATGTCGTCTTTGATCAACAGCATAGAGCGATCGGTTAGTTGAAAAACATACTGGCTTACAGAGTTACTCAAGATAGACTGTAGTTTACCTAAACCCCGCGACCCCATAATTATTAGATCGGCATCTATTTCCTGAGCTACCTTGAGAACGGTAGTTTTTGCCTCCCCTTCTTCAACCCTAGTATTTACTTGACTATGATCTATGCCTAATTTGGCGATCAAATCATCTATCTTAGATTTGGCTTGCTCCTGTGCGTCAGACTCTTCTTGAGTTGTTTTAGAAGAAACTACTCGTAATATTGATACTTGGGAACTTTTTGCAGTGGGAAGCTCTAACAATATCTTGAGCATATCTTGAGCGTTTTCTGCACCAGAGTCGGCATATAAAATTTTGTTAAGCATGGGTAAACTCTAATCTGCATCTAATTTCTAATGCTTCTAGATTACTGCTAATCTATACCCCCAAGAATGTTAAAGCTTATAAAACTTAATGACTAAAGCTGAAAACATAATTTATTCTAAAATTTGTTGATTTATTTTAAAAAATATAGAATCTAGAAGTTGTTAATTCTTAAAAACAGATTAAAAATCAATATTCCTAGCTTGCTACTATAATCCTTAGAGTTTTTTTCCGAAGGTATAGTACTTTAAGTAAATATGGTAGACACATCTCATTCTGAATCAGCCGAGAGGTTTAGAAAGCTACAGAATCAGCTACGAGAATGGACAAAATCTGATGTAGAAGGCGAACTTTGGCAGAGTGTTGATATTTTCGATCAAGATGACTACGATATTTTAGTTATTCCTTCCTTTAGTGTCGATCAGCAGGTTGGAGATAAAGTAGTGGGGTTTTTGCACTACGAAGAAAGATTACTTTTTTCCTTGATCCGCTTACGCAATCCTTTAACACGGGTAATTTACATTACAGCATTGCCCTTATGTCCCATAGTCATTGATTATTATCTGCAACTATTACCAGGAATACCATTTTCCCATGCTCGCGATCGCCTGTTGTTAATTAGTACCTATGATGGTTCACTTAAGCCTTTAACCCAAAAAATTTTAGAACGTCCTCGCCTAGTAGCCAAAATACGGCGTGCTTTACGTCCTAATAAATCTTACATGGTTTGCTACAACTCTACGGATTTAGAACAGCAACTATCTTTAAAGTTAGATATCCCCCTGCTGGCAGCTTCTCCAGAGGTACTTACCTGGGGTTCAAAAAACGGCAGCCGTCAAATCTTTGCCGAAGCGGGTATTCCCC
Source organism: Chroococcales cyanobacterium (assembly GCA_038259125.1). Taxonomy (GTDB): domain Bacteria; phylum Cyanobacteriota; class Cyanobacteriia; order Cyanobacteriales; family Xenococcaceae; genus Waterburya. The sequence continues at coordinate 5,178 of JBBSPC010000028.1, forward strand.
ATCCAGACGGTAGCTATACCGTCACAAATGTGGCAGATTTAGTTCAAGAACTATTTGGTTTGTGGCAAAGACAACCAGACCTAAAACGAATTGTGATCAAGCTAAACGAAGGCTTTTCAGGAGAGGGTAATGCTTTATTGGATCTTAGACCAATTCAAGATTATGCTCCCGATCGAGGCGATCGCCCTAAAACTATTAATGTTTTAACTAAACACTTAGCCAGTATGAAATTTCAGGGTGCAAAAGAAACCTGGGACACTTTTTCGGCGCGTATTCCAGAATTAGGCGCAATTGTAGAGGCTTTTGTCGAAGGAGAAATAAAGCGATCGCCTAGTGTTCAAGGTTATATTAGACCATCGGGAGAAGTAGAAATTGTCTCTACCCACGATCAGATTTTGGGTGGGGTGCATGGACAAGTATATGAAGGGTGTTATTTTCCCGCCGATGCCGACTATCGTTGTCAATTGCAAGAGCTAGGTTTAAGGGTGGGAGAAGCATTAGCAGCCAAGGGAGCGATAGAGCGTTACGGTGTTGATTTTGTTACCGTACAGCACCCTGAAACAAAAAAATGGGATATTCAGGCGATCGAAATTAATCTACGTAAAGGCGGTACAACCCATCCTTTTATGACTCTAAGATTATTAACCAACGGTACTTTTGATTACGATACAGGAAAATTTTTAAGCCAACAAAATCAAGAAAAATATTATATTGCTACGGATAACCTCCAGAAAGAGCAGTATCGAGGATTATTACCCGATGACTTGATGGATATTATTGCTCAAAAAAGACTTCATTTTGATAGTAGTAGTCGCACTGGGACAGTGTTTCATCTTATGGGCGCATTATCTGAATATGGCAAACTCGGCTTAACAAGTATCGGCAATTCCTTAGAAGAAGCTCAGGAAATATACGATCGCGTTGAAGCAGTATTAGATCGAGAAACAGAAATTAATCTTAATAGCGATGATGATATCCAAGATACAACCTTACCTATCAATTGGAGTAGTAATCAATGAACATTAAACATTGAACAGTAATTAGCAATCAGTTAGGGGTGAATGACCATTCGCCCGTACAGTGATTAATAGTTATCCACTTGTCCAGAGTTTAATACCACCAAGTAACCCCAGTACGTTAGGAATAATCTTGGCGTTAGCAGGTAAATCAAACTTAATGTTGTCTGTTTCTCCTCCACCGATATAAAGAACATCATAATTAAATAAATGATCTAAATGGGCGATCGCTTTTTCTAAACGGTTATTCCATTTCTTTGTGCCTTCTTTGTCCAAAGCTGCTCTACCCAACTGTTCTTCGTAGGTTTCTCCTTTACGAAAAGGATGATGTCCCATTTCTAAATTAGGTACTAGTCTGCCATTAATAAACAAAGCCGAACCAAATCCTGTTCCCAAGGTAATTACTAGCTCTACACCCTGACCTGAAATTGCCCCAAACCCTTGAATATCAGCGTCATTAGCTACTTTGACGGGCTTAGATAATAATTGAGTCAAGCTGGTAGCTAAATCATACTGTAGCCAGTCATCGTCTAAGTTAACAGCAGTTTTAATCGAACCATTTTGCACAACTCCAGGAAAACCCACCGAAACACGGTCAAATTTTTGCTCTTTTGCCAGAGTAAGGATTGTATCGATCACATCTTTGGGTTTAGCAGGATTGGGTGTTTTTAGACGTTGGCGATCGCTCATGGGATTACCTTTTGTATCCAATACCATCACTTTAATTCCGCTACCACCGATATCTACAGCCAGGGTACGCAGGGATTCATTGGATTGGTTCATAGTGCTTCTTGAAATTAGGTCTATCCAGATTATAGAAGCTTGCAGGAGTTTAACAAATTAAACAATTGTCAATTGTTTATTTACACCCGTCTTTGATAGTTACCGTTTTATAAAGTACAAGTATTTACTTACAAAGTATACGTAAAAATCCTATAAAACGTAGTTTCAACTATCGTTAATAAAAATAAAAACTGTTATAAAAGGACTAGTAAACAGCTAAAAATAGATGTTTTTAACTGTTTATATTTAACGAATATTAATAATTCCAAAAAAAAAGATGCAGTTAAATTACTTAATTAGTCATTCATATATTTTAAAAAACCTAATTAGTATTGGCTTGGGCTTATCAAGTCTTATATTAATAGCACAACCTGCATTCAGTGCTGAAAAAATAAAATTAATTTATGGTCCTTTTAACGGCAAAATATCCATAGAATCTTTAGAAAAATATGCAACCACGGGAGAAATGACCCGCGAGTTTCGTATGTATTCTAAGTTTTTAAAGAAAGAAGATTTAATTCAGCTAAAATACTGGTTGAGCAATCGTTTCGAGAGCGATCGCGTTGAAATGTATCAGTTTACCAATACTCCTGAAGGCGAAAAATTTTTGCAAGAACTTGGTACAGCAATTAAAACTCATCCTCAACGGAATGGTTTTTATGCGATTCGTTCTTCTTTAATTGAAGCAGCAGATAACCCCGACCAATCTGATGGTTGGACAGTGATTGAGGCTATGTATAATTTTCCCACAGAAGATTTACAAATAAATACTAAGGACTTATTTGAATTGAGTAAGTTTTGGTCAGCCGACAAACACAAGAATCAGGCAGCTTTGGATATGTTTGCTCCCCAAGCCAAAAAATAATTTACCTGTTAAAAATTCATTATTGTTAACTTTATTTAAGTAGTTTTTGGTGCAGATACAAAAAGTAAATGTCCTGTTTTTAGCCAAACTTTTGCGCCATTTGCACCTGCTTTAGCAACTATCTGACTGTTGGTTGGTACTCGTAACCAAGATTGAGGGTAAAAATTATCTTTACCCTCGGTAATACTTCCTTCTAGCACCAGCAACTCTGCACCACCAGGTGCATCAATAATAATTTCTGTGCCAGCTTGCCATTCTTCGATACGAACCTCTTCCCGTTTATCTTTAAACAGTGACTTTACCAAAACACCAGGACGTTGAGGATCGCTTATGGCAGACATTTCATTAACATTAATTCTAACACTTGTGCGATCTTGTAAATCAAACTGCCACAGTTTTACAAAAATCGTACAGCCTAATTCTGAACCAGGAGTATGACTAGATTGTGGCGGATTACGAATATACGAACCAGCGGGATAATTTCCCTGCTCATCTTGAAATACCCCCTCTAAGACGATAAATTCTTCTCCTCCACCATGTACATGAGATGAGAACTTACTATTAGGTGCATAGCGGACAATAGAGGTCGCTCTAGCTACTTCATCGCCAATGCGGTCAAGCATCCGACGCTCAACCCCAACTATCGGCGAAGGTTGCCATTCTAGCTTCTCTCCATGTACCACAACTTGTTTGGTAAAATCGCTGTTTAGTTCCATTATTTTTTAGCCAGTAACACTGGGATATTAAGCAATTTTTGTTCGCCAAGCTAGAAATTTTTGACATTCAGCTAATAGCCAATGGTCAAGCTAACAATAGCTTTAAAATAATCAGTTCTCCTGACTTAGTTGCGACATAACTGTTAGCTGCCCTAGAGGGGGCAATGCTGATTGCTCGTTCGGCAGAAAAAGATAGCCTCAACAAGTTTCAAAGAGTAGCTAAGAGTGCCGTTGAGAGCTTATGGTTAATGGACTAAGATCGCTTTGCTTAAGTCAACAGTTGCTATTGCGCGTCGCGCCTTCACTGCTCGCGTTTGTAGAACTGCTCTGACTTTTGTAACTGTTGAATCTTAACTATTGCTAAGCAATAGTTACCTCATTAGATAAATAAACATCCTGTATGGCATGAAACAACTTGATTCCTTCTGCCATAGGACGTTGAAAAGTCTTTCTGCCAGAAATCAAACCACAACCGCCAGCCCGCTTATTAATTACCGCAGTACGCACGGCATCGGCAAAATCATTATCTCCAGAAGAACCTCCAGAATTTATTAAACCATTGCGCCCTGCATAACAATTAAGTACTTGATAGCGAGTCAAATCAATCGGATGATCGCTGGATAATTTACTGTAGACTAAATCATCAGTACGACCATATTTTTCGCCAGTAGCTTTGGCAACTGCGGCATAACCACCGTTACACTCAGGTAGTTTTTGCTTAATAATATCGGCTTCGATGGTTACACCTATGTGATTAGCTTGTCCCGTAAGATCTGCTGCTAGATGATAGTCTTTGTCCTGTTTGAAAACGTCATTGCGTAGATAGCACCAGAGAATAGTTGCCATACCTAATTTATGTGCCTTAGCAAAGGCTTTGCTAACCTCTTGTATTTGACGAGACGATTCTGGCGAACCAAAATAGATAGTTGCACCTACGGCAACAGCACCTAAATTCCATGCTTGCTCAACGCTACCAAACATAATTTCATCTGACGGGTTGGGGTAGGTAAGCAACTCGTTATGATTGAGTTTGACGATAAAAGGAATACGGTGGGCGTATTTGCGAGACATCATCCCCAATACCCCTAAAGTAGTGGCAACAGCATTACAGCCACTTTCTAAAGCCAATTTAACGATGTTTTCGGGATCAAAATAGATTGGGTTGGGAGCAAAAGATGCTGCCCCAGAATGCTCTATTCCCTGGTCTACGGGTAAAATAGACAAATAGCCAGTATTCGCCAGCCTTCCTGAAGAATATAGCTGTTGTAGACTGCGAAGCACCTGAGAATTGCGATCGCTATTGACAAAAATGCGCTCAACAAAATCGTCTCCAGGTAAGTGCAGCATATCTTGAGACACTTTTGCCTTATAAGTTAGCAAGTCATCGGTTTCGTTACCTAATATAGACTCAAGATTGGAAGGAGAAAAAGTGGTAGTCATAGCTTTTTTTCAAATATTTACTTACTTACAGCTTATTGTTACTACTGCTGATAGTTTTTTTGTTCCTTCGTAAGATAGTTTTATGATTGTTGACTGCGTTTTTTACTATCGGTTTACAAGAAGGATGGCTTGAATATCAATTTAACTCTCGCCCATAAATTTAGTTTACGATCGAGTTATCAAAAATATCTACCATCTAAAAAGTATTTAAAATGTCTAACTTAACTTAAGAGCATGACATCTTTATGAGCGACCCTCTTATAGTACCCTTATTTTTATTAGGCTTAATAGTAATTGCAGCTATATATTTTGCTAATCAAAGCTAATGTTAGAAATACGCGGAGTTTGGATTGCTAATCGTCCTCATAGTCGAGTTTTAGAGTCACGGGAAAATATTGTCGAGGCGATGGATTTTTTACAAGCCTATGGATTTAATCTAATTTTTCCTGTGGTTTGGAATCGAGGTTACACTCTTTATCCAAGTCAGGTAATGAGTAAATATAATTTACCCGCTATCGAGCCTTTTTACGAACAACAGCAACGCGATCCTTTAGCAGAAATCATTATAGAGGCTCATCAGCGCAATATTAAAGTTATTCCTTGGTTAGAATATGGCTTTGCTGCTTCTCATCTTTTGAGGGGACATATTTTAAAACAATACCCTTGTTGGCAAGCTATAGATAAAGATGGCGCAGGGGTAAGACATGGTGGCTTAACCTGGATGAATGCTTTTAACCCCCAAGTGCAGCAGTTTATGCTGTCAATAATCACTGAAATTGTCAGCAACTATAGTGTAGATGGAATCCAAGGATGCGATCGCCTTCCCGCTTCCCCTGTAAATTCTGGCTACGATCACGATACTATCAAGCAATATCAAACAGCCTTTAGTAAACAACCACCCAGCAATTTTCAAGATCGACTCTGGATACAGTGGCGCGCAGATAAACTTACTAACTTTTTGGCTAAAGTATATCAAGAAGTTAAAGCAATTAAACCCCAAGCAATTGTCTCTTTATCTCCTGCGGTATATCCTTTTTGTTTGAGCAACTTGCTGCAAGATTATCCAGCCTGGATAGCCAAGGATTTGGTAGACATTATTCATCCCCAGATATATCGCCCTAATTTCTCTGGCTACAATCAAGAAGTAAAAAAAATATGTCAGACTTTTAAGGGCGATTCATTAGCTAAATTTGCTCCAGGAATTGCCTTTACTGCTAATGGCAAAGATGTCACTACTAAAGATTTAATTAAGTGTATTAAAGCTAATCGCGATCGCCATTTAAATGGACAGGTATTTTTTCATTATGAAGGGTTGAGAAAAAATAATGACCAAGTTGCGATCGCTTTATCTAATGCTGGTTATGATTCCATAACAAGTTTACCAAAATACATTAGCTAAAAATATTTATATCTGTAAGTTTGGGGGATTTAAAGTGGGTGTGTAACTCCTACTTTAGAACTCTTTTCGATAAAAATTTCACTACAGTTGTTCGCAAAAAAAGCTCTAAAATATCAGCATTTACAAAACTTAGTCAATCGTTTTTGATCCAAGCAGTTTTTTTGTCTTTGGTTTATGGTGCTATCAATCATCTCCCAATGTTCAGAAGAGATTTCTCTGCTTTTCCAAACTACTTGAGGATTAGCAGATGTATAACAAAAAGTTATTGAAAAACGTTCGTTTAAAAAAGGAGGTTGAGCGCGATGAAAAACACTAGCAGTATCACTAATTATGACAGTTCCTTTCTTAGCTAGACAAGTAGTCCAATCTGATTTTGATACTGCCGTTGCCATTTTTTCATCAGATACATAGCCCAAATCATAATTTAGCTTCTTAACTGCTTTAGAGGTTAAGCTGCGACTAATGTATTCATAAGGACCACCCCCAGCAACTACATCGTTGAGATAAATAATTATTTTAATAGTGCGACGATCTTCAAAATCAATATGCCATCGTCTAACACCTGAGTGTTGACCATCGATAATGCTTCTACGCATCGCAAAAAACTGATACAGTATCGGCAATCCAATATAATTTTCAATTATATCCAGTAGTTTTGGCTCTAATGCCCAAAATAATATTTCTGGAAATTCTCCTAAATCTTCTTGACTAGAGCCAACTTCACAGCCATTACTGGAATGTGCATTAGATAGTGGATTTTTAAGATTGTTTGCCAAAGAAAATGCTGTTCGCATCATTTCCTCTGTTGAAGGCAATACCAAATCCTCTAGAGGAATCATGCAAGAGCCTTCTTCCCGCAAAGTTTTCACAATTGAAAGACCTTGGTCATCAAGTTCAGGTAAAAACCGAGCGTAAGTATCAAGGGCTGTTTGGTATGCTTGTTCCTGTATGGTCTGTAAAAGAGGTAATTTATAAAATTCTCGCTTTAGCTTGCGAGGAATGTTTTTTACCTTATCAGAAATATAAGACAAGTTATTAGCAGATGTTTTCATGAGCGTAAGTCAAGAAGAAAAATAAATTTATGGGCTAATAGTTTGTGTTTTTTGGACTGTAATTAGTTAGTAATTAGAAGCTGTTTAAACAATTGTATGACTGTATTTTGCACTAACACATTTGAAAGATTTGTTTGATTAATCTAATGCTTCACCAACTAATCCTGAAATAGTGTTATCGTTGACCAGCTTTGTATTCCATTGCTACATATTTTGTTTTGTAACAACTGCGAGATCTCAAATATACAGATATTTCCCCTAAATTGTGAAACCTTTACAAAAGCTTTGCAAACATCTTCATTAAGCCAACAAATTTGATTTTGATTTGATTGCTCGTATCTATTGCCAAGTAAATGTCTAAATCAAAAAATACAGGTATCTTATCTTGACGAATCTAGTATTGATCGATTAAAACCTGGAAAAGAAGATTTTCTCGGCTTTTACAATCAGTCTATTCTCTGAAGGGATAACTTGCTTGCAACACAAGACAATCGATCTTTAAAACTGGATTTACATTGCTATTCAATTATTTAGAGCATCAAAATAATTAGTCGAATCAAGCAGCATTACAATACAACACCTTCTGAGACTAGGCAGTTATTTGAACTGCTTTTTTAGGTTTAACAATCAATCTATGAAATTTATATCCTGTCTGTCTCAATGCGCTCTCTTCTCCGCCAGCTTTCTTAATTTGACTACTATTTTTTCCCTAGTACCTGTTTTTGCTGATACAGCTATTAGTCGTGACAGTAGTTTAAATTCAATTGAGATTCCTGTTACTCTGCCTAAACATGATACTTCAGGTATTTGCTCTAACCAAATTGAGCCAGTAATCAACCAAATTATTGAACGTCCAGACATTGATAAGGGCAAATGGGCTATTTTAGTTCAATCTTTAGGAGGAACAAATATATATAGTCATAATCCCGATTCTTATATGGTTCCTGCTTCAAATATTAAGCTACTGGTTACTGCTGCTGCGTTACAAAAATTTAGTCTCGACGAGCAAATTGAATCTACGTCCATTCAGGATTGGATTACTGTTACTAACCTGAGAAGTAATAATGCTTATGCAAATGTATTACTGGCTCATCTGGGTGGCTTTTCTTCGGTTGAGCAAGCTTTAACAAATTTGGGGATTGATGCTAATGGCTATCGTCTGCGGGATGGATCTGGTTTATCCCATAATAATTTAGCAACCCCCAGAACTCTAGTGTCTATTCTAAGAGCGATGTCTTATGCACGAGGTAATGATGTTTTTTTGGCTTCTCTCCCTGTGGCAGGAATTAGCGGTACTTTAAAAAATCGTTTGCGCCATACTACCGCAGAAGGCACAGTAAGAGCAAAAACTGGAACTCTTAAAGGAGTAAGAGCTTTGTCTGGTTATATCGATCACCCAGAATATGGCACTCTCGTTTTTAGCATCATTACTAATCAATCAACTAGTCAACCTAGTTCTCCTGTAGTTCAAGCAATTGATGATATTGTTGTCAGCTTGAGTACTCTGACTCTAAATAATTGCCAAGATTAATTTGCTCAAAAGCAGCTTTTATTAAGTTGTGTAACAATATTGCCGTCAAACCGTCTTAGCATCTTGACAGAATAATTCTAAGTAGGTAAATTGATATATATACCTGGGTAATTATTAAACTTAATGATATGCAAAGTAAGCAGAAAGTAACTCTATATATACCTCCAGAACTGCACAAAAAGTTAAAGATCAAAGCAGCTATAGATACGGAGTCTATGTCTGCGCTCGTAGAAAGAGCGATCGCTTTTTATATGCAGTACCCTGACAAGATAGAGGAGATCGAAGCTTTAAGCCAGGGAAAAACCCACCAGGTTCATTTTTGTCCAGAATGCGAAGAGCCAATGGTAATACGAAATGGAAAAGTGATGTCTTTAAATAATCAAGACGCGGTAGTAAATGATGAAATCGCTCTTAAGGTAACGGGTAAAGCAAAAAGTGCTGGCGAATCTAATGAAGAGCTAGTCTCCTGTTTATAGAGAAGACTAGTTAGTAGCAGTAGGGAAAGGCTATAAGAAAGAAATAAATTTCAGCAGGGTCGAATTATGAAAGAAGAGCTAAATATTCTCGTACAGGCTCAATATCCGTTAATATACCTCATCACGCCCGAAGAAGAGCGCGCCGAGCAAGCGGTTTCTAAGATAGCTAAGGACAATGCTGAATACAGAAAGGTGTTTGTTTGGACTGTAACTCGCGGAATGGTTGAATATGGTCAGCCACGTCAGGCAACGCAGCACAATACAGTTTCTCCCGAAGCAGCCATTGAATGGACAATCAGACAAAAAGAGGCAGGAGTTTATATATTTAAAGATTTGCATCCATTTATAGATGGACCAGTTATCACTAGATGGCTAAGAGATGCGATCGCCGATTTTAAAGGTTCAGACAAAGCTATTATTTTAATGTCTCCCGTACAGACACTGCCGATAGAGTTAGAAAAAGAAGCTGTAGTATTAGACTACCCCTTGCCTAATTTAGCAGAACTTAACCAGGTACTTTCTGCTAGATTGTCTAAAAGCAAGAAAAGCAATATAAACACTGAAACAAGAGAAAAGCTGCTCAAAGCTGCCTTGGGTTTGACCAAAGACGAAGCCGAAAAAGTATACCGCAAGGCGCAGGTAAAAGCTGGTCGTTTAACTGAAAGCGAGGTTGATATTGTTCTCTCTGAGAAGAAACAGTTAATTCGTCGTAACGGAATTTTAGAATATATTGAAGAAGATGAAACTATCAATTCTGTGGGTGGGTTAGAAGAGCTTAAAGGTTGGCTGAGACAACGTTCTAATGCTTTTACTGAAAGAGCTAGAGAGTATGGTCTGCCTCAACCTAAAGGAATGTTGATTCTAGGTGTTCCTGGCTGTGGTAAATCTTTAATTGCCAAAACTACCTCGCGTCTTTGGGGTCTACCTTTACTACGTTTAGACATGGGTAGAGTCTATGATGGTTCAACGGTTGGTCGTTCTGAAGCTAATCTTCGCAATGCTCTTAAGACCGCAGAGTCTATTTCTCCTGTGATTCTATTTATTGACGAATTGGATAAAGCTTTTTCAGGTGGTGCAGGTTCAGGTGATTCGGATGGTGGTACTTCTGGACGAATATTTGGCTCTTTTCTAACCTGGATGCAGGAAAAGAAATCGCCTGTGTTTGTGATGGCTACGGCAAATAGAGTAGAAAGATTGCCTGGAGAATTTTTAAGAAAAGGAAGATTTGACGAAATATTTTTTGTAGATCTACCTAGTTCCGCTGAAAGACAAGATATTTTTAAAATTCATCTTGGAAAAAGACGTTCAGATATCACTCGCTTCGATATTGAACAGTTGACCAAGGTATCAGATGGTTTTTCGGGTGCAGAGATTGAGCAAGCGATTATCGCCGCAATGTACGATGCTTTTGCTCAAGACAGGGAGTTTACGCAGCTAGACATTATCGCTGCGATCAAAGCTACCTTACCTCTGTCTCGAACAATGACTGAGCAGGTAACAGCCCTAAGAGATTGGGCTGGGCAAAGAGCCAGACCTGCATCAGCCTCCGTTGCTGAGTATCAGCGACTGGAGTTCTAACAGGCTTTCTTCTGTAGGTTATTTTAATTTAACTTGCAGAAGCAGAGGCTAGCAATTGCTAGCAGTTTATAATAATCCGTCAATGACGGTTATTGATTTTAAAGTTGTTGTTTACTTCTCTTCTACTGGAGGAAATCTTATGTCTCACTTTAGCACTTTACGCACCAAAATCAGCGATGCTGAAATTCTAGTTAATTCTCTTCGTGATTTGGGTGTTAGTGTTCAAACTAACGCTGATGTTCGTGGTTACAACGGTCAAAGACTACGCGCCGATATTGTTGCTACTTTAGATGGTGAATATGATTTGGGCTGGTCTGAAAATAGTGATGGTACTTTTGACTTGATTGCCGATCTTTGGGGTGTTGCTAAAAAACACAACCAGACTGAACTAATCAACTCAATTAACCAAAAGTATGCTGTCAACAAAACTTTGACAGAAGTAAAACAGCGTGGTCTACAGAATGCAAACGTTAAGTTAGTTCTTCAATAACAACAAGAATTTAATTTAAAGCGCGTTCCCAAGCATTGAGGGTTGAACAGTAGTGTCAACCCTTTTTTTTTTGCTTAGTTAGATAATTTTGTATTTAGGAAAAGCTGATGAATAACGCTAGATACCACAGTTAAAACAATTGAACCAAATACAGCCGGAAAAAACCCAGCTATGGTCAAGCCTGGAGTTAAATAACTAACTAGCCCTAAAGCGATCGCATTTACTACCAGAAGAAATAATCCCAGAGTTAAGATCGTTAGAGGTAGGGTTAGCAAAACGAGTATTGGTTTAACAATGGCATTCACCAATCCTAGTATCGCTGCTCCAAATATCGCCGAGGAGAAACTTACTATGACAAAGCCAGGGACAAAAAACGCGGTAATAATCAACGAAACGGCTGTCGCTAGCCACGTTAGCAGAAATTGCAGCATTTTAAATTATCCAAAATAGTAAAAGGATCTAATTACCTCAATACTAATAAATTTTAGTTAGCTATTTCCACCAGTAATAGTTCGGTATTTCCTGGTTACTTTAGTGTGAAAACTCACATTGACACCCCCAGCGTGTTGTTTTGTTAGCCATAAATTTGACTAGATAGTATTATTTTTACCATAGTTGTTAAATTAGTTCTAACAACTACGGTAATTAGCGATCGCCTCTATTGTTATTCTTTAAATAACTCTGAAACTAATTTTTCAGCAAATTTAAACAGAACCAATATTTCCTTTTGTCTCAAAAGGAAAAAGACATAATAGCCAAGCTCAACACGACTCGCTACACTAAAACAGATGATTGAAAAATCCCGCTCGTAATTAAGATTGATGACATCATTTCGTCATAAATAATTAGCTTATCTATACAAAGTACTGATGGAATTTTTATCTGATACGGTAGTATTGTCCCGTTTGCAATTTGCTCTTACCGCCATCTTTCATATGTTGTGGCCAGTTTTGACAACGGGTATGGCTATTTATCTAATTGTAGTAGAAGGATTATGGCTAAAAACTAACAATAAAAATTATTATTATCATGCTCGTTTCTGGTCAAAACTTTATGTCCTCAATTTTGGCATTGGCGTAGCATCAGGATTACCAATGGAATTTGAATTTGGCACTAACTGGGCGCCTTTCTCTCAAGCTGTAGGAGATTTCTTTGGCAGTGTTTTAGGTTTTGAGGCTTCGATGGCATTTGCTCTAGAAGCGGGCTTTTTAGGCATTATGCTATTTGGCTGGGAACGAGTCCCCCCTGTTATGCATTATTTTGCCACCATTATGGTTGCTCTTGGCGCGAATTTATCTATTTTCTGGATTTTGAGCGCGAACTCTTGGCTACAAACCCCAGCCGGTGGACAGTTTATCGATGGCAATTTTGTAGTTAGCGATTACTTTCAGGCAATTTTTAACCCTTTTATGCTCAATAGTGTTCTCCATATGTTTTTTGCCACTATGGAAACTTCTTTATTTGTAATTGGTGGCATAAGTGCCTGGTATATTCTTAATCAGCGTAATTCAGAATTTTTTACCCTGTCTTTTAAAATCGTCTTGGCGATCGCCATTGCCGTTACTCCGCTCCAACTCTACATTGGACACCTTAGTGGCGAACAGGTTTATCATTATCAGCCTACAAAGCTCGCTGCCATGGAAGCTCAATGGGAAACAATTCCCGCTGGAGAATCGCCATCTTGGAGTGCGATCGCTTTACCCAACGATAAGGCAGAACAAAACGACTGGGAAATCTCTATTCCTGGGTTATTAAGCTATATCCTCGAAATTAAACCTCGGCTATCGGAACCTGTTATCGGTTTAAAAGAATATGCCCCAGAAGATCGACCTCATCAGATTGGCTTAATTTACTATGCCTTTCGAGTCATGATAGCGATTGGCTTTATTTTAGCAGGCTTGATGGCGCTGACAGTTTTACAGTGGTTACGAGGCAAATTAACCGCAGCCAATATTACCCAACAACGTTGGTTACTCAAAAGCTGGATATTCGCTGCACCTTTAGGCTACATTGCGGTAGAATCAGGCTGGATTGTACGGTGTGTAGGTAGACAACCCTGGACGGTTTACGGAGAAATTCGCACCGTGGATGCAGCTTCAAAAATCCCTGCTGAAAATGTTTTAGGCTCTTTGAGTGTTTTTGCGATTGTCTACAGCATCTTATTTGTTTTTGCTCTTTACTTCGCTAGTCGTATCATTCGTACTGGTCCTAATTTAGACTTACCCATACCAGGACAAACAACTGAGGAATTAGACACTACTCCTGCCAAGCATATCCCTGATAGTCGTCCTGCAGAAGCACAACAATAAAACTTATTGGTAGTCCTAAAGATGTAAGGATGCGTCTTTGATGGACGAAATAGCAAATCGCGACGACTTAATAAAACCTTAATCTCTTCTAAGTAAATTTATTTAGAATCAGTAGTATAAAGTTATAGTTTATACTTTTTTCTTCTCCAAAAACCTTTTAAAATTTTGCCAATGCAATATTTAGCAAGAGATAAACGCTATGGGATATGAGCCAAGAACACAGGCTGTCTATCAAGTTACCGAAAGAGAAGCGATCGCGGTTAAGCCCCCTGAAACCCTCGACAGTATGTGGGCAAAAGATGTCTTTAGTTTAAATAAAATGCAGGTCTGTCTTCCCAAAGCAGTCTTTAAATCACTAAAGCAAACTATTTTATCTGATGCCAAACTCGATCCTTCAGTAGCTGATATTGTAGCTTCAGCCATGAAAGATTGGGCAATGTCTAAAGGCGCACTTTACTATGCCCACGTATTCTATCCCTTAACCAACGCCACAGCAGAAAAGCACGATGGTTTTATTTCGGTACAAAGTGATGGCACGGTAATTTCTGAGTTTTCTGGTAAAACCTTAATTAAAGGCGAACCTGATGGCTCTTCTTTTCCTAACGGTGGTATTCGCTCAACTTTTGAAGCTAGAGGCTATACCGCTTGGGATGTTACTTCCCCTGCCTACGTCATGGCAACCGACAATGGCGTAACCTTATGTATACCCACCGTATTTGTTTCTTGGACGGGGGAAGCTCTCGACAAAAAAATTCCTTTGTTACGCTCGATTGAGGCGATGGATAAGTCTGCCAGAAAAGTTCTTAAGCAACTCGGATATAGCGATGTTGCTCCTGTTAGCTCTAGCTGTGGGGCAGAACAAGAATACTTTTTGGTTGATGCTGTCTTTGCTAACAGCCGTCCCGATTTACTGTTGACAGGTAGAACCCTGTTTGGCAAAACTCCACCTAAAGGTCAGCAATTTGACGATCACTACTTTGGAGCAATTCCAGAGCGAGTTCAGGTCTTTATGCAGGAAGTAGAAAGAAGAATGTACTGCCTGGGCATTCCTGCCAAAACCAGACACAATGAAGTAGCACCAGGTCAGTTTGAGCTTGCACCTTACTTTGAATCGGCTGATGCAGCTGCGGATCATCAGCAGCTAACCATGACCATTTTACGCAATACTGCCAAAAAGCACGGCTTTGTCTGCTTACTGCACGAAAAACCATTTGCAGGCATCAATGGCTCTGGTAAGCATGTCAACTGGTCGGTGAGCAACTCTACTCAGGGCAACCTACTCGATCCTGGAGATGATCCTCATAAAAACATTCAATTTTTGACCTTCTGCGCTGCGGTCATTCGGGGAGTACATAAGTTTGGTCCGTTGCTGCGTGCTGTAGTAGCTACTTCCAGCAACGATCATCGGCTAGGTGCAAACGAAGCTCCTCCAGCAATTATTTCTGTTTACTTAGGTACTCAACTAGAAGATGTATTTGAGCAGATCCAAAAAGGGGAGCTTACTGGCTGCAAACCCAGTGGCATAATGGATTTTGGTGTGCCAACTCTGCCTACATTTATTAAAGACTCTGGGGACAGAAATCGAACCTCTCCTTTTGCTTTTACAGGCAATCGTTTTGAATTTCGTGCCGTGGGTTCTAACCAGTCAGTTGCCGGACCATTAATTGCCATGAATACAATTTTGGCGGATTCTTTAGATTGGATCTCTAATAAACTTGAAAGCCAATTATCAGCAGGAACGAAATTTGAACCTGCTATCTTCAGCATAATTAAAGAGATTATGGACGATCATGGTGCGGTTGTCTTTGGAGGAGACGGGTATTCAGCAGCATGGCACAAAATGGCTGTAGAAGAGCGTGGTTTACTTAATTTACCTACTACCGCCGATGCCCTACCATATCTGAAAGACAAATCTATTAAAGACTTATTCGAGAAAACTGGCGTTCTTTCACCTAAAGAGTTAGAAAGTCGTTTTGAAGTCTATGCAGAACAATACATACTCTCAATTGAGGTAGAAGCCAAGCTGGTAGTCAACATGGCGAAAACTTTATTTTATCCCGCAGCAGTAAAATACGTAACTGAATTATCAGCAGCGATCGCTGGGTTTAAAGAATTGGGACTTGATTTTAATCTCAAAATTGCCAAAAAAGCTGGCGAGCTAACTAACGAAATAGTGGAACAGATGAGTAAACTGGAACAAGCTTTGGGCAAAGAAGACTTTAATTCAACAGAAGAACATATGCAGTATTTTGCTAAAACTATTCGTCCTCTGATGGATGAAATTAGAGAATGTGCAGATGCCCTAGAAGGAGAATTGGCTGATGAACTTTGGCCCTTACCTAAGTATCAAGAAATGTTGTTTATTAAATAACACGTTTGATGTGAATTAGCATTGTCTTATCTTATACCATCAAGCGGAATAACATCTTTTAAGGCTTATCACCTTGCAGTATGAGTTTTAGATTATCCCGAATCCACGCTACCCAAAAGCAAGTTTTAATTCACATTAGACGTTTGACATCTCTTACTTTGGCGTTAGTAATTTGATGTAGGAAATAGAAAAGTAATCTTACTTCCATTTAGTAAGGTGGTTTGCGTTCGTTCTTAGATCGATTTACTAATACCTATCACTAGCTTTGATTAGAAATCCGTTTGAGTTAAGTTTCTATCTTTTATCCATCACATATATTGTTTTAGCTTAGTCTTAGAATTAATGAATTTCAAATCATCAAGAGTCAATAATAGTATTTTGCCAAGCTCACAGTCTAATGCTTCAATTCCCCAACCTATAAAAGCAATATTTAGATATTTTCCGCCCTACTGGCTCGCTTGTATTCCTTTAGCAGCATTAATTGTGATTGCCTGGAATGCAGCAGCCTCCGCTCAAGATTTTAAGGCTCCTGCAAATTTTGATGAGCTTAGAGTGATGCTAGACACGGTTTTTATCTTGTCAAGTTCGATTCTAGTAATCTTTATGAATGCTGGATTTGGAATGCTAGAAGCGGGATTCTGTCGCCAAAAAAACGCGGTAAATGTTTTGGCAAAAAATTTAATCGTATTTGCGATCGCAACTCTTGCTTACTGGGCAGTAGGTTATGCTCTCATGTATGGAGAGGGTAATTCTATTATTGGTACTCAAGGCTTCTTTTTTAATGGTGATGCTGCTCTTTATGGCGACGATCCTTATCCCCAAGCCGTTCCTGCTGCGGTTTCTTTTTTGTTCCAGGTAGCCTTTGCTGCTACGGCTGCAACTATCGTCTCTGGTGCTGTGGCAGAAAGAATTGAGTTTAGTGCTTTTTTGATCTTTAGTACTTTACTAGTGGCTATTTCTTATCCCATTACAGGACATTGGGTGTGGGATGGAGGCTGGTTAAGCGAAATGGGCTTTGCTGACTTTGCTGGCTCTACGGTGGTTCATACTGTTGGAGGCTGGGCTGCTTTAGTCGGTGCTGCTTTTTTAGGTCCTAGGTTGGGCAAATACCAAGAAGGTCGATCTAGCGCGATACCAGGACACAATATGGGCTTTGCAACTCTAGGTTGTTTAATCCTTTGGATTGGCTGGTTTGGTTTTAATCCTGGTTCAGAACTAGCGGCAGATGCTAATGTTCCTTATATTGCTCTGACAACTAATTTAGCAGCAGCAGCAGGTGGTGTAACTGCTACCTTAACTTCTTGGATCAAAGACAGCAAACCCGATATATCAATGATTATCAACGGTATTTTGGCAGGACTAGTCGGCATTACCGCTAGTTGCAACGATGTTAGTTATGTATCCGCCGTTATAATTGGCGCGATTGCTGGTATTATTGTCGTTTTCTCCGTTGCCTTTTTTGACAAAATTAAAATCGACGATCCTGTTGGTGCGACATCAGTTCACTTGGTTTGTGGTATTTGGGGAACTCTCGCGGTAGGTATCTTTGGTACAGGTAATTTTTTGACTCAGCTTATTGGTGTTCTATCGGTGGGAGGATTTACCGTTATCTTTAGCGCGATCGTTTGGGGCATACTTAAAGTAACTATCGGGATTCGAGTTCATGAACCGGCAGAAATCCAAGGTTTAGATATTAGTGAACACGGTATGGAGGCGTACAGTGGCTTTGTTAAAGAGTCTGATGTCTTGACTGGAGGTGCAAAGACTGGGGCGATAAATGTAGAGAAAAGCAAAACTTTAAGATAAACCAAACCTAAAAGCTGTAATTTCTTTTAGAGGTTGTCTGAGAAGTATAAATTATCACTTGAAAGCCCCCTTCGGGTGGGTGTTGACTAAGCTGCTTGCGAAGCAGCATTTCCACCCACCCTAAATCCCCCAATTTTGGCGAGCGACCCCGCGTCGCCGTCAGAGCGGGTGGAAACGGCTCTGTTTAAGAGCCTTGTTCCACACCCGCTAGCAAGGGAATGCGCGAGTAGGGGCTGGGGGGGCAAACCAGGATCTCAGATGTAAAATAATAACTCTTTAGATATCTTCTTAAAGCTTAAGGCTTGTAGTAATAGCTATTGGGTGATCAATTAACTACAGAGAAATGAGTATGAGTAATAAACAGGCAAATGGTACTGTCGAAACCGAAAAAAACGGCAAAAAAAGTAAAGACAAATCTAAAAAACTCAGCAAAAAAAAATATAAAAAAGAATTGGCAAAGCTACAATTAGAGCTAGTAAAATTGCAACGATGGGTGACAGAAGCAGGTTTAAAGGTTGTAGTGCTTTTTGAGGGTAGAGATGCAGCCGGTAAAGGAGGAACAATAAAGCGTATTAGTGAATGTTTAAATCCCCGCGTTTGTAAAGTGGTGGCTTTGGGAACACCAAGCGATCGCGAAAAAACTCAATGGTATTTTCAAAGATACGTAGCTCATCTCCCCGCAGCAGGGGAAATAGTATTGTTCGATCGCAGTTGGTACAATCGCGCTGGGGTAGAAAAGGTAATGGGCTTTTGTACCTATGATGAATACAACGAGTTTATGCGTTCGTGTCCCCAATTTGAAATGATGATTCAGCGAGCGGGTATTATCTTGATTAAATATTGGTTCTCCGTTAGCGATCGCGAACAGGAAAAACGTTTTCAAGATCGAATCGAAGATCCGATAAAACGCTGGAAAATTAGCCCCATGGATTTAAAAGCCAGGGAAAAATGGGTAGACTATTCGCGAGCCAAAGATGATATGTTTGCTGCTACAGACGTTCCTGAATCTCCTTGGAATGTAGTAGAGGCTGACGATAAGAAAAAAGCAAGATTAAATTGTATTAGTCATCTGCTTGAGAATGTTCCCTACGAAAATTTGCCCGCCAAAAAGATTAAATTGCCAGCACGCCAAAAAGCAATAGACTATGAACGCCCACCAATAGATACTCAAAACTTTGTGCCAGCTAAGTATTGATGGGAATTTTGTTAGCTAAGTTAAAGATTTCAACAGCAGCGCGATCGCAAACTCCGAGGGTGCCTAAAAGCGATCCAGCGCGGTCTTGGGGGTCAGGTGCGGGCAAGCCCTTCCTCCCATGAGCGACTGGATCAAGAAGCGATCGCATCTGTTGATACCCTGCTATTATTTCTGCTCTAATTTGTGGATTAGATAAAAGTTTAATTGCTTCGGTGACAATATTATCGGCGGTTACATCTTCTTGTTGCAATTCAGGGACTATTTTTTGATTGACGATCAGGTTAGGTGGTGACATCAAAGGAATAGAAAAGCGCAATATCTTACGAGCTATCCAGGCAGTCAGAGGATTAACGCGATAGATAACCACCTGGGGAATATTGAGCAAGGCAATTTCTAAGTTAACCGTACCTGATTTGGCAATAGCTAGATCGGCAGCAGCGATCGCGTCTAGAGTCTTGTCACCTGTTAGAATTTTCGCAGCTAGATTGTGTTGTTCTACTACTGAGGTGATTATGTCTTTGTAGCTAGGCAGAGATACGGGAATCAAAAATTTAATATTAGGTTGCTGCTGCTGAATTTGCTGTGCAGCCTGAGCGATCACGGGTAGCAGATATTTAATTTCCTGCTGGCGAGAAGCAGGCAAGAGAGTGATAATCTGTTCTTCTGGCTCAATACTTAGATTTAGTCGGGCTTGATTTCTATCTGGTGCAGTTGCCAGGCGATCGAGCAAAGGATGCCCCACCCAGGTAACGTCAATATCTTTATCGCTAAAATACTTAGCTTCGGCAGGAAAAATTGCCAGTAGCTTATCTACAATCTGGGCAATTTTGGAGGCATTATTTAACATCGGTACTGCCCAATCTTGGGGGGCGATGTAATATACCACTGGTATTTGAGGAAAATGTTTTTTTACATAGCTAGCCAGAGCTAAATTAGGAGTAGGATAATCAATCAAAACTAAAATATTAGGGGTATTTGTCTGAATATATTTTTTAGTCAGGCTTTGAATCTTGATCGTTGGTAAGACAAACGGTAATCCTTCTATAAATCCCATTGAGCCAATAGCTGCGGTATTGGCAATAATATTTGCTCCTGTTGCCTCCATGCGATCGCCACCCAATCCAGCAATTTCGAGATTGATATTCTTTTGAGCAGCTATTTTATACAAGGACTCGATCAACATTGAACCCTGTAAATCTCCAGAAACCTCTCCTGTACTGATAAAAATTTTCATATAAAGATTTTGTTTAAATTAAGTTATTGTCAATACCCTGGTTGATTTTAGTCGTTAATTATTGATAGTTAATAAATCATCACTTATTACTTATTACTTAAAATGTCATGTCTAATAATACGCCGAGTACGAATACCGAATTGGCTAAAGAGCGTAACCGTGCAGCAGCAGAACGCACTCTCATGGCATGGATTCGTACCTGTTTGGCACTGATTAGCTTTGGATTTGGGGTAGACCGCATTGTAACGACATTGCAAAAAGATTATACGGACGATCCGCTTCATATAACCCGAATTTTGGGTCTTTCTTTTATCGGCATCGGGACTTGTGCAATTTTCCTAGCAGCCTTTGAACATCGCCAAGAATTACGACATATTCAGCGCGAAAACTATAGATATAAATCTCGTTCTTCTCTGGCTTTTGTTGTTGCCATATCAATATTTGTCACAGGGATATTTGCCTTTGTTGGTATTGTAATTAAGTCTTCTGGAAGCTAAAGTTGCGATCGCAAAAATTAGTTTGTTTACTACCTTGATAACTTCTGCCTTAGCATTCAGTTCAATTTAAGGCTTGACTCATTATCCAGAATTAAATTGTATCCGACTAAAATTAATTAAACGCAGTAATATTAAATCTTTTTTATGAATAAATTCAGGTGCTTGAAAACCAGACACCACAAACGGTAAGACTATTTATTTCATACCTTTAATCAACAACGCTATGACTATTACCAAAATTACCGCCAAAACTATTCGACCACAACTGGCTACTTTACTCTTGGTAGGAATTGTCTTGGTTGCAGCGGTGATTGCTATTCTTTGGGCAATTGGCATTGGAGTTGTTACAAATATTTTTACTTACTTAAATCTATTGCAAGAACAGCCTCCCGTGTGGGTAGAAGCACCAATGGTAATGAGTCGGTTTTTGCTTTTACCAGCGATCGCCGTGTTTCTGTTGGTATTTATAATTACCAAAGTTTCTCCTGAACCTAGAAGGTGGTCAAGATTTCTCGTCGTGGCTATTTTATTGAGTCTAACTGTTCGTTATGTGCAATGGCGATCGCTTTCTACTTTGAATTTGAGCACTCCTTTAGAAGGAACATTTAGCATTGGCTTATTTGTCTTAGAGATGTTTACTCTATTTAGCAGCAGTCTCCAGCTATTTTTGATGTTAAAGGTTAAAGATAGACGACGAGAAGTAGATCATCTGTCTGCACCAGTAATTGCGGGCAATTTCCGCCCTACAGTTGATATTTTTGTACCGACTTTTGATGAGCCAGAATTTATTTTACGGCGGACAATTATTGGCTGCCAGGCGATTGAATATAAACCAAAAACGATTTACCTATTAGACGATACCAGACGCTCAAACGTTGCCCAGCTAGCAGCAGAATTGGGCTGTAAGTATTTAGCCCGTTCTAATAATAATCATGCAAAAGCTGGAAATATTAATCATGCTATCCCCCTAACTGATGGGGAGTTTATTGCTATTTTTGATGCCGACTTTATTCCTACCAAGAATTTTTTACAGCGGACTTTAGGCTTTTTTCAGGATGAGAATTTAGCTTTGGTGCAAACTCCTCAAAGTTTTTATAACACCGATCCTATTGCCCGTAATTTAGGTTTAGAAGATGTATTAACTCCAGAAGAAGAAGTCTTCTATCGTCAGCTACAGCCTGTCAAAGATGGTGCGGGAAGCGTAGTTTGCTCTGGGACTTCTTTTGTGGTGCGACGCAAAGCTTTAAAATCTATTGGCGGTTTTGTTACAGATTCTCTGAGTGAAGATTACTTTACGGGTATTCGTTTATCGGCGCAGGGTTATCGCTTGGCATATATTGATGAGAAGCTAAGTGCAGGGTTGGCTGCGGAAAATATTGCTGCTCATGCTACCCAAAGGCTGCGTTGGGCAAGAGGAACTTTACAGGCATTTTTTATCAAATCCAATCCCTTAACTATTCCTGGTCTAAATCCCTTACAAAGACTGGCACACTTAGAAGGTTTACTTCATTGGTTTACCAGTATCTCCAGCGTGTTTTTCCTGCTAATGCCTTTAGCTTATGCCTTTTTGCATATTATTCCCGTTAGGGCAACTACCGATGAGTTTCTCTTTTTCTTCTTACCCTATTACGTAACCCAAATAACGGTTTTTTCTTGGCTTAACTATCGATCGCGCTCTGCTATTTTATCTGGTATCTATGGTTTAGTCTTGGCATTTCCTTTGGCTGTGACGGTAATTCAGGTAATGCTTAATCCCTTCTCTAAAGGCTTTAAAGTTACCCCTAAAGGTACAAAAAGCGATCGCTTTTCTTTTAATTGGAAGTTGGCTTTTCCTTTGCTGATCCTGTTTATATTTACCGCCATCAGTTTTTGGTCAAACCTTTATGCCTGTGCTTTTGCTACAATGCACGACTCGCCTGCAATGACAGAAAAGATGCAGGGCTTAAATTTAGGCTGGATTTGGAGTACCTATAATTTAGTTTCTATTGGCGCAGCCCTATTGATTTTATTGGATGTACCAAAACCTGATGTCAATGAATGGTTTAATCTACGGCGATCGATTAAATTGGAGCTACAAGAAGCCAACCAGAATTACTATGGTGTAACGACTCGTATTTCGGAAGTAGGAGCGGATATTTCTCTAACTCAAGCAGGAATAGGCAAGCTAATCGAAGGAGAAACCATACCTGTAAACATATTAATTCTTGAAGAAGATATTGCTTTATCGGGAAACATCACCGCAGCAGATATCGGTGAGGATTTTTATCTAGTTCATGTAAATTTTAATCCTCCAGCCTTAGAGCAAGAAAGAAAGCTAGTTGCGCTTTTATTCTGTCGCCCTGGACAATGGAAAAGGAGAAACACCCCAGGAGAATTACATTCTTTATGGCTGCTGTGTAAAATCTTATTACGACCAAAAGTATTATTTGATCGCAATCCGAAAATTAATGCCATAAATGTGGCGCAAAGTTAATCTTGAAAAATTACTGGTTAAATTCTTCATTCAAATTTAATTCGCACGCTAGCATATAATGGCGGGAGGCGGATTTGAACCACCGACCTTCGGGTTATGAGCCCGACGAGCTACCAGACTGCTCTATCCCGCGTCGCTTTAGTAACAATAACACAAACAGTTCAGAAAAAACAATTTGATTGCTAATGTACGGGCAATTCGCGCTATTTGTAAGCCTTCACGTAGACTATCACCCCTAAGCGATTACTGATAATAAAGTTTCTCCTCCAAAACGAACAACATCACTACAGGGTAATCCTGTTAATTTTGAGGTAAATTTGATTGCTTCTTGGGCTGTGATGGTATCCATGTCAAAAGTGTTAAGCGCGATCGCTTTTACCTTTATTGACCCAAACGTCCCTCCTGCACTGGCTACAGTTTCGTAGAGTTTAATTACCTCTGATATATGAGGAATCATAACATCAGGTAAATCGCGGATATGTTTTGCTCCAGCGCGATGGACTAAAATTAAGCCCGTAGGCTGGCTACCACGAATTAGGGGTAAAGTTGCTGTCGAGCCTGGATGTAAAAGCGAACCCTGACCTTCAATAATTAGTAGGTCTCGATCTTTGCCTAATTCGATCACGGTTTTTTCAACTGCCCCCGCAGCAAAGTCTACCCGCACCGCATCTAGGGCAATTCCCTGTCCAGCGATCGCAATTCCTGCTTGTCCTGTGGCAACAAACTGGGTTTTAATTCCCTGCCTCAAAGCTGCGCGATATATTTCCAAGCCAGTAGACATCTTGCCGATTGCCATATCTGTACCAACGGTTAAGATTCTTTGAGCAGCAAGAGATTTTGCTTTACCTTGACCAATAGTTAATCCAGGAGGCTCTTGGCGAATATCCCAAATCCATTGTCCTGCAATTAAATCAGGAAACTGAGGTGCAAGTAGAGTATGCAACCCATTAACAATTGATAAACCCTCTTTGATAGCAACTTCTACCTCTTGCTGAAGCTCCTTAGGTAGTTGACCACCTGAAGGAGCAATGCCTATTAGTAGAGCATCGGGTTTATAAGCCAAAGCTGCTTGGACATCAGCGACGATAGGAATATCATGTTCAGTTCCTGTTAAATTTGCTAAAGATTTTCCTGTACAGGCGCGATCGATGACCGCAACCATTTGTGTATTGCTATAGCGCAGAAAAGCTAATCCAGTTTTACCATGATCGCCTTTAATTCCCCCTTCTAACAAAATTGCCACGCGGTTTTTAGTTGTTAGCACTGTAACTGACTCCTAATCCTGGTTGAGCGTTGGGTAACAAACATCCTGATTTTATAGTTGCTCCATCGAAGGGATCATCTATTAAGTTCAGATGACTATCTAAGTCTAAATAATCTGCCCAAGGAGCAAGATGCGCCATAGCTGTATTAGCCAGACTACTATCGGAATAGCAGCCAAACATAACTTTTAAATTACAGGCTTTGGCAATTTGAATTGCCTGCATTGCTTCGGTTAATCCTCCCGTCTTCATAATTTTAAGATTAATTCCTGCCACAGAATTTGCCAGTCGTAGAATGTCGGCACTGGTAAAACAACTTTCATCGACAAATATTGGTAAGGGAGAGCTATCTGACAAAGCTGCTAAAAGATGATCGTTGGCTACAGGCAAAGGCTGTTCAATATATTCCACTCCCTGCTGTGCCAACCAGTGGGACATTTTAACTGCATCATCAAAACTCCAGCCACCATTAGCATCAACCATCAGTCTAGTTTTGGGTGCTACTTGGCGAATTGCGCTCAGCATAGCTTTATCTGCCTCTATTCCTTGAGGATTTCCTAGCTTAAGCTTTGCAATTTTAACTTCTAAAGTACTTTGCCAGTCTTTGAGCCTGGTGACTGCTGCTTCTGGGGTGCTGATGCCAATAGTTACAGATATAGGTACAATGCGATCGCAATTTAAACCCCAAATTTGCCACAGAGGTAAACCAGCTTTTTTGCCCAACCAGTCATAAAGAGCCATATCTACGGCTGCTTGAATCCCAGAGAGAACCTTGAATTTATCTAGTTCTTCTCTGATTTCTTGTCTTTGTAGAGGATGAAAAGTTTCTAATAATGGAATAAGCTGCTCTAATTGCGACATAAGGGCAGAAGTATTTTGAGGCGGATCTTTATCAATAGAAAACGGCGATGCTTCTCCCCATCCTTCAATATTGTCTTGTTGAATACGCAACCAAACATTACTACTCTGCGCCGTTGTCCCCCGACTAATCTGCAATGCAAATTTTTTGTGAACAGTAAAAGTTTGAACTATTAATTTCATTATTTTATGGCATCCAATAATAACGCCTAATTTGAAACTGTCCGCGCCTGTTTAATCATGGCTACCAATGTATGATGAGCATCTTCAGCATTCTTAAGAGTGTGGTCAAATTCTACTCTTACGGAAACGGTTTCCCCTGCAATTTGAGCCGAGATATTCATCCCTTGAGGATCGATGGATTCTAGAGTGGCAATTTCTGTCTGGGGTTCATTGCCAAAGGCTTTTGCATATAGAGCGATCGCGTCAGAGTGATCTTCGTTCATGTGTTTGCAAATGCGATCGCTAATAGAGGGAGTAATAGATTTAGACATGATGATTTTTTAGTAATAAAATTGAAGTTTGCTTTTCTTATTATCTACATCTTATTGAAGAAGTTGGTTACAAATATGATTCTTCCTTTGTGATTACAGATATTGGCGATCGCTATAGGTTAATCTATTATAAATTTAATTAATTATCCTGTTAATTAAACAAGCCTAGGCTAATCTTCACCGATACACCAAACAAAGAACAATACAGTTAATAAAGCCAGTCCCCACCAGCCAAAAGAAGTAAAGCGGAATATCAAATTAATCGGGAAAAGCACTAAAGTTTCAGTTATAAACCAGTTGGCGATTAAAAGCACACCGAGAATAACCACGAGTAACATAAGATTAACTAATAATTGCTGACTGATTTAATTGTTGCTGCTAAAACTAAAGCCAAAGCAGATGCGATCGCTTTAAATTGTTAGGATCGTAATTTAATCATAGTTATAGCAATCGAATCCCTAGATTAGGACATTGCTTAATCTCTTTGCCAGATAATTGCTTGTGGTCTTAACCTTTATTTTAAACTTACTTGAAACTGCTATAAAAGCAAAACTGGATCAACAATGAAGGAAAAACTACCGCAATTTAAAAATCCTGCACTGTTCAATTTAGCATTAACCCACCGCTCTTATGCCAATGAACATTCATTACAAGAAGATAATGAACGCCTAGAATTTCTGGGAGATGCTGTTCTAGGTTTTGTTATTGCCCAAATGCTATATACGATGTATCCTGGCATCAATGAAGCTCAATTAACTCACTTGCGATCGCGCCTGGTAGACGAAAAACAGCTAGGTAAGCTAGGTGCAGAATTTGGTCTTGGCGAACTAATGCTTTTAGGCAAAGGTGCAGCAAAAGGCGGTGGCAGAAACAATCCTTCCTTACTCAACGATACCTTCGAGGCTATTTTGGGTGCCTATTTTCTGGATGCAGGAATTGAACCAGTTCGTCTATATATTATCAAAATTTTTAAACCGCTAGTAGAAAAGCTAGTTAATGATTCATCAACCTCAGACTTAAATACATCAGGCAATGTAACCCAACCTCAAGAGACGTTTATCGATAGCAAAAATCGTTTTCAACAGTGGACATTAGCTCATTATCATGCAAAACCAATCTATCAAATTATTGCAGAATCAGGCCCAGATCATGCTAAACAATTTACAGCGCAGGTATTAGTTTTAGATCGGGTTTTTGGTGTAGGAGTTGGTCATCGCAAACAAGAAGCTGAAAAAAAAGCTGCAGAAGCGGCGTTTGCCAAGGTAAATTCACTCCAAATAGAAAAAATTGAATTTAGATGAATACGAAGCTGATTTCCTCAAATCTCTTAAGTTTTTCTGCGAGAATTCATATTAATAAAGGGAGATACGTGCAGTTCTTCAGGAAATAAATTAGTTAAGAAAAAGTCTAAAGTAGTTGATTTTAAAAATCCTTGAAACACAGCAATTGTACCAAAACGAATTCCTGAATCTCTTTGCACTGCCAGGATTACCTCAATTTGCCCACTATTGAGAATTGCTGCCTGTCGCAAATAATAACCCAAAGCATTTTTGTTTGGTTGCATCATCACGTTTGACCAATCCTGGACAAAGAAATCCGCAGTTTCAGGTTTAATCAAATCTCGTTGTACCAGTATTTCGCCAATTCTTAAATTGGGATGAGCAGCCTGATCTTGCAATGCAGATTGAATTTGATAAGGAGATACGAGATCTGCTTCTTGAAGGATTGTTCCCAAAGCTTTTTTCTTGGTTGGCAAAAAACTACTTAAATCGAAGTATGGATTGGGCGTAAAACGATCAAAAGTCATTAGAAGACGATCTGGATTAGAAATATAAAGATTAAAAGTAAAGTCAGTGAGACTTCGCACCATTAATCTTAAGGTTTATTTTGACAAAAATCGTCCGTATTTCTGACAAACATTGCCTATAGACTTTGAGTAAAGTGTAATCAGGCGATCGCTATTTTTGCTCAAACACCTAATTCTCATTAATACATGATAACTTATGACAAATAACTGATAATATAAGCGATGCTTCCTGTGGGATAGAGAGAAAAGATTATGGCTTTAGTTGTTCAGAAATACGGCGGAACATCTGTTGGTTCAATAGAACGCATCCAAGCTGTTGCCAATAGAGTGCAAAAAACCGTAAAGCAAGGAAACAGCTTAGTAGTAGTGGTTTCGGCGATGGGTAAAACCACAGATACTTTGGTCAAACTTGCTAAGGGCGTATCAAATAATCCTTGCCGTCGGGAAATGGATATGCTCTTATCTACAGGAGAACAGGTTACTATTGCTCTTTTGAGTATGGCATTACAGGAGTTGGGACAGCCAGCTATTTCCTTGACAGGAGCGCAGGTAGGAATTGTCACCGAAGCTGAACATAGTCGTGCCAGAATTTTGCAGGTGTGTACAGATCGTCTACAAAGACATTTAGATAAAGGAGAGGTGGTCGTAGTCGCGGGTTTTCAGGGAGTTAGCAGTATCAAGGATTTTGAAATTACAACTTTAGGTAGAGGTGGTTCAGATACTTCAGCCGTAGCTTTAGCAGCTTCTTTAAAAGCAGATCGTTGCGAAATATATACTGACGTACCTGGAATCTTGACTACAGATCCCCGTCTTGTTCCTTCTGCACAACTGATGTCAGAAATTACTGCTGATGAGATGTTAGAGTTAGCCAGTTTAGGAGCAAAAGTATTACATCCCCGCGCCGTGGAAATTGCTCGTAACTATGGAATCCCTTTGGTAGTTTTATCTAGCTGGAGCGATCGCCCTGGAACCAAAGTAGTATCCCGTTTACCTCAACCTCGTTCTTTACAGGGAATGGAAATTGCCAAGGCAGTTGACGGAGTAGAAGTAGACTGCGATCAGGCAAAAATTGCCTTATTGAGAGTACCAGATTTTCCTGGGGTGGCAGCTAGTCTTTTTGGGGAAATATCCCAGCGTAATATTGACGTAGATTTGATTATCCAGTCAATTCATGAAGGTAACAGTAACGACATTGCCTTTACCGTCGTTAATCGAGTACTGCAACAGGCAGAAGCAGTAGCAGAAGCGATTGCCCCTTCTTTACGTACTCATCCTGCTGCCACTACAGAAGCGGAAGTGATGGTTGACCGCAAAATTGCCAAAGTGGCTATTTCTGGTGCGGGGATGATTGGTCGTCCTGGTATTGCTGCCAAGATGTTTAAGACTCTAGCTGATGCCAAGATTAATATTCAGATGATTTCCACTTCTGAAGTTAAAGTTAGCTGCGTCATTAATGAATCAGAATGCGATCGCGCTTTGCATTTACTTTCTCAGGCTTTTGATATTGATTTAAGCTCTCAAAAAGAAATAGCTGTTAATAAGTATGCAGGAAAACAACCTCCCGTAAGGGGAGTGGCTCTAGATACCAAACAAGCTCAAATTGGCATCCGCCACGTTCCAGACACTCCAGGAATGGCAGCGCAAATATTTTCCCTACTGGCGAAAAAGAATATTAGCGTTGATGCTATTATTCAATCTCAGCGTTGTCATATTGTGAATGATGTGCCGACTCGTGACATTGCCTTTACCGTCGAGCAAACAGATGCAGAGCAAGCCTGCAAGCTAATTAGGGAATTAAATCAACAAATTGGCTGTGGCACTGTTACAGGAGATACGGCGATCGCCAAGTTAAGCGTAGTTGGTGCAGGAATGATCGCTCATCCAGGGGTAGCTGCTAAATTTTTTGCTGCTTTAGCTCAAGAAAAAATCAATATTCAAATGATTACTACCTCTGAGATTAAAATTAGCTGTGTGATTGCCGAATCTGAAGGAATCAAAGCTTTAAAAGCAGTTCACGAGGCTTTTGGTTTAGGAGGAGAAGAACGGGTAAATATTTCAGCTTAATGTCGGTTCGAGTTAAGACGATTTCGAGGATTATTTTACCAAACGTTGTGAGTTTAAAGCCTTGCCCAATGATAAGCAACTTTTTTAGCTATTAGCTATTAGCTCTTAGCCGTTAGCATTTAGCTTTCAATTAAGTACAGCAATCGAACTTTAGATTAGGACATCTTCCAGAACTGTGTTTAATTGGTTAGTTAAATAAAATACGTTAGTGAAACATAACGATTAATCAAATACATCTGGACTTCATGCTCTTAAGCCTTTAGCATTAGCTACTAAGCAACAAACTGTGTAGAGGAAAGAGTTTGAGAAAGCTATTACAAATAGCCGATGTAATTGACCTAATTAACGAATGGATTGGACGCATCACCTACTGGCTCGTATTGCTGATGGTTGCAGTAGGCGCGTGGAACGTTATTGGTAGGTATATAGGACGCATTATCGGTATCAATCTTACTTCTAATGCCCTAATTGAAATACAGTGGTATCTTTTTGATCTGGTATTTCTGTTTGGGGCTGCATATGCCCTCAAATATAATCAACACGTGCGAGTCGATATTTTTTATAAAGGCTGGAGTCGCCGTCGCCAGGCTCTTGCCAACTTTTTAGGTAATATTTTATTTCTAATTCCCTTTAGTTTTTTGATAATTTATTATTCTTGGGGAACAGTGGTCAGTTCTTGGAGTATAGGCGAAATGTCTCCCGATTCTGGCGGATTGCCCCGTTATCCAATTAAATCGGCGATTATTATTGCTTTTATTTTATTAATCTTACAAGGAATTTCCGAAGCGATAAAAAATTGGAATATCTATCAACAAACCAATACCAGTCAGGAGGATAACCAATGAGTTACGACTGGTTAAGTGTGGCAATGTTTGCAGGAGCATTAATCTTACTGTCCGTCGGCTTTCCTGTTGCATTTTCTCTAGGAGGGGTGGCTCTTTTATTTGCCTTGATTGGCACAGCAGTAGGAGAATTTAGCTTTAGTTTTTTTAACGCTATGCCTAGCCGTATTTTTGGCATAATGGCTAATTATACTCTTCTAGCTATTCCCTACTTTATTTTTCTTGGTTCGATGCTAGAAAAAACAGGGATTGCTGAGAAGCTGTTAGAAACTATGGGCATTCTCTTTGGCAGAGTGCGGGGTGGTTTAGCTTTGGCGGTGGTAATTGTCGGTGCATTACTGGGAGCTTCTACGGGAGTTGTGGCAGCTACGGTGGTGGCGATGGGCTTGATATCTCTACCGATTATGCTGCGCTATGGCTATAGCAAAGAGTTGGCAGCGGGAGTAATTGTGGCTTCTGGTACTCTCGGACAAATTATTCCTCCTAGTGTAGTGCTGGTTGTTTTAGGAGATCAGTTGGGTGTTCCCGTCGGTGATTTATTCCTTGGTTCATTAATTCCTGGATTAATGATGGCAGGTGCATTTGCTCTGCACGTCTTAATTGTTTCCTACCTCAAGCCTGAAGTTGCACCCGCCTTACCTGCTAGCGTCAGAATTGGAGGGAAAGAACTTTTAATTAGGATAGTAACGGTAATGTTTCCTCCTTTGCTACTAATTCTAGTAGTGTTAGGCAGTATTTTCTTAGGTATCGCCACCCCAACGGAAGCTGGTGCATTAGGTTCGGTAGGCGCAATAATTTTAGCGGCGATTAATCATCAGCTAAACTGGGCAGCTTTAAGGGAAGTCTGTGACGCAACTATGAAAATTACTACCATGGTAATGCTTATTCTGCTCGGTTCGACTGCCTTTAGTTTAGTATTTCGTGGCTTAGGAGGAGATAGGTTTATGGCAGATCTCCTGATTAATATTCCTGGGGGAACGTTTGGTTTTTTGCTGGTTAATATGCTGGTAATTTTTTTCCTAGGCTTCTTTATTGACTTTTTTGAAATTGCCTTTATTGTGATTCCGATATTTGCTCCCGTTGCCCAACAGCTAGGATTAGATCTAGTTTGGTATGGAGTAATTATTGGAGCAAATTTGCAGACTTCTTTTCTTACTCCTCCCTTTGGTTTTGCTTTGTTTTATTTAAGAGGAGTAGCGCCACCAGAGCTTAAAACCGTAGAAATTTATCGCGGAGCGATTCCTTTTATTCTGTTGCAGCTTCTGGTTTTAACTCTGATTATTATTTTTCCGCCAATAGTTAGTTTTTTGCCGACCTTGAGTGCATCTCCAGGTTCAATTTAGAACGTTACTGATTACTAAACAATTGGCTTCAATATCGTCACAGTATAGCGTTCGGGAGATAAATAGCGGCTCAGGATTTGTCGTAGCCGATCTGGCTGTTGTTGACTTATAATCTGGGGATACAGTGCTGAATCAGAAGCTGTAGCGATAATATTATAAAATCCGTAGATGCTAGCTAGCTGGCTAGGGGTTTCACTGGAAAAAATATAATCATTGATTAACTGCCGTTTGGCGCGGTTAATTTCTGCTGTAGGGATAAGCTCGTGATGTAGTTTTTCCAGGCGATCGCTGATAATATTTTCTACCATCTCCAGGTGTTCTACTGCTAACCAGGCACTAATTGAAAACATACTTGAGTCTTTTTGCAAAGATAGATTACAGTCAATATCCATCACTAACTGTCTTTCTTCTCTTAGTTCTCTAACTAAACCCGAACTGCGCCCTCCAGCAAAAATTAGAGCAATTAAATCCAAAGCGATCGCCTCTTCTAAAGACTCTGCACCAGGGCAAATCCAAGCCATTAATAAGCGTGCCTGTTCGATTCTGGGCAAATGCAATTCTTGGCGACGAATAGCTACCGCTGGAGGTTCTGCTTTGATCGCGGTCGGCGGACATTCTGAACGCACGCTAAAGTCACTAAAATTTTTATCGATTAAAGTCAAGGCTTTTTCCTGTTCAATACCACCCACAATTACCACGCTCATGTTTTCTGGCTGGTAATGGGTGCGATGAAAACAACGCATCTGATTAGGCGTATGTTTTAACAATAATTCTTTGTCTCCCAAAATTGAGCGTCGGTATGGATGATGCTGATAGATGTTTTGACACAAAGCCTGAAACCCGATAAAATCGGGATTATCGTTGCTAGAATATATTTCTTCTAAAACTACTTCTCGCTCTCGAATGAATTCGTCATCAGGAATAGTTGCCCTTAATAAAATGTCCGCCAAACAGGGTAAAGTCTGCTCTAGATGTGGTGCTGCGGTGGTCAAATAAAAATGAGCATAATCATAGCTAGTGGCTGCATTAGCTATACCCCCTGTATTCTCAATCAACGAGTCAAATTCTCCCACCATCACGTTGGGAGAACCCTTAAAAATCATGTGTTCTAAAAAATGTGCCATTCCCGACCATTCCCCAGGCTCGGCGATCGCTCCTGCCTTTATCCAGATATCTGCAACGACTACAGGGGTAGCAGGCAAATGCTGATGGATGATAGTCAATCCATTACTTAGCTCAAATTTGTTAGCCTTAAATTCGGCTCGCTCAAGGGATGTGGATAGTTTTGACATTAAATAGCTATATTGGCAGATATTAAGCAATCATAACTCTTGAGGTCTTGTTATTCCTGTTACATATTTAACAGAAGCTTTTTAATAGCTTGGACTTTGGACAAAATAAATGAGAATTTGCTAACAGAGTCCCAGAAAAAGGGACAAGGGAAATGAGAAGATTGATCGCAGTTTCCCTAGGCTAATTTGAATGGACTCAGATAATATTTATCTATAACAAAATTAAAATCTAGGATCAAAGTTAGAAAATAATTATGCCTTTAATAAAAGTTCAGTCCTCTGTCTCTCAGCCAGAAAATGCAGCAGTTGCCAGCTTGTTAACGGGACTATCCGCTAAACTGGCTCAACACCTTGGCAAGCCAGAATCTTATGTGATGACGGCTTTTGAAGCTGATGTACCGATGACTTTTGCAGGTACATTCGATCCTGTTTGCTACGTAGAAATCAAAAGCGTTGGCAATATGAGTTCGTCTCAAACCAAAACCATGAGCCAAGATTTTTGTCAGCAAATCAGTGAGAAATTAGGCGTTCAGGCTAACCGCATCTATATTGAATTTGCTGATGCCAAAGGCTATATGTGGGGCTGGAATGAGTCAACTTTTGGTTAAGTTGATTGGTTCTTTCTCCTTGCCTGAACGTTTTTCTGTTTCTTGTTTAATTGCTTTGAGAGTTTCTGCTAAGCGATCTTCGTAAATATTAAAAAATATACTGTCGATTGGTGTTTTAGCTGGCTCTACGGTAACGGTATGAGTGATTAAAAC
>JBBSPC010000029.1:0-38964 GCA_038259125.1 Chroococcales cyanobacterium
CCAACTTCAATTCTGCCCAATTCCCACAATAGTTCTTGTTGCTTCAGATATGGTAGGTGTCCATAGTTTCCTAACCACCCTAATAACCCTTGTAGTTTAATGCCCAAATCTTGTCCTGGTACAATCTGATTTGACCATCGAGGAGATGTAATTTCTCCGCAACACTGACAGACAGAATGATGAGGTTGATACTCTACGATTTCTATTGGTCTTTCTACTAACACCGCTACTGATTTTTTCTCAATTTTGAGCGACTTAGCTAAAGCTAATATTTGATGAGATTTTACTGTCTAGATTTCTGCTTATTTTTAGCTTTTCTATTTCTACTTTGAGTTGTTCGATGATTTCTTGTTGAGCCATTATCAACTTTACCAGTTCCTCTTTCGGCAACTGGTTTAGCTGTTTTTGTCAATCTAAATCAGGTTTTTGGCTCATCTTATCGTTACATTACCCAGTTTTCTTTTCTTTTACAACCCCTAATCTCTTTTAATATCTGAATCCTTACGATGAAAGAACTAAGAATCTCCAGTTAGAAGCTCTAGCTCATATCAAGGTACAAGAAAAAATCGATCTTAATCTAGCGATCGGCTCGGCGGAATCCCAGGAGCGAATTTGTTGGCTATACCAAGAATTTGCTAGTCACATACATTACTTAGTCAGTCCACTAGGAAAGGCTGAAATTCGGAAATATGACAACGGCTCATCACAACCTAACCTATTGGCAAAAAGCGTTAAAGAATATAAAATCCTCCTTCCACCACTCGAAGAACAAAAGCGTATCGCTGCAATTCTAGATAAAGCTAATGCTATTCGATGGAAAGCGATCGCTCTAATTAACTAATACTAATTTTAAATTCCCGTTCAATAGTTTTTAATGGTAGAAACAAAGATAATTCGTTGTCTGTAAAAGGAATAAATTCATGCTTTAAATAGAACTGCTTTGCTTTTTCATTTATCGCATCAACTCTAACTGCATATATTCCTATTTCTTTTGATGCTTTGACTATCCTCAATAAAGCATTAACCAGTAATTGCGTACCCAATCCTTGTCCCAGGCAGAAATTGTCTACAGCCAATCTACCAATTAATGCTGTTGGGATTGGATAAGCTGGCAATTTATGCCGATCTTCTTCTGGTATAGAAGAGAATTCTATCAAGCTAGAACTAATAGTGTAGTAACCATTAATCGTCAAAGGAGTGTCAACTTTGGTAGCAACAAAGGCTTTACTAATACCTTTAGTGTCATTTTGTCTCGCATACTGCCTTAAATATTGATTTAGCTCATCATTGCCACAGTCAAACTCTTTACGTTTATGTTTTTTTTCTAGCGATACAAAGTTCCAGTGATTATTCATATTTCTGTCGGTATTCTGTTATGGCAGTTTTTAACTTCCCTTTTAGTTTGGGCGGATTAGCCAAAGCAGAAAGAAAGAAATCGCGATCACGATTACTAAGAGTTAGTCTTTCTTTTCTTTCAATATCTTGTTGAGCTTGGGGTAGTAGATGCAGCAACGTATAGGCACTCAACGAAACCCCTGACAGAGAAGCTGCCTGTTCTAATAATGCTTTTTGTTCCCCCGTGACTCTAAGATCGATCCGACTATCCTTGGCTGAGTTTGATATTTCACTCATAGTTTGTCTATTTGCAGGTTTACTTTTCTATCTTAACACTTGTACGGAAGAAATACGTACATTTTTTTAGCTTGACTTCATTCATTTAAGCAGCATAATTGACACCCGCGCCGTTGTATAACTCAAGCGGTCAGCGACGGTAGTGTCAATAATAGGATTTTGAATATATTTATTCGCGATCGCCTATTGTTTGACAAACAAAGCTGTTTTCTTAAAAAAGAAAAATCTTAGAACCCGTACAAAGTAAGGTTAGAGAGCAAAATTTAAGCATCTACTACGGATAAAAATCTCTAAAATTCCATCCCAGTATATAAATAGGGATAATTTTGTCGAACCCAAAACACACACAATCGCAGGTACTTGTAAAAATTACACTACACGAAATCCTCCATTGTTTATCTAATAGAAATTTGATTCTTGCTCTATTAAAGATTAAAAGAAGCTACCGTAGCTTGTTGTAAAGCAATTTAAAAATCTTTTTAGTTAAGTTGAACAAAGAGTCAGCTAGGCAGACTGAAGTTTTTCAGCGATCGCCTGACGAACAAATTTTTGCCAATCGTCTTGTCGATCAAGCTGTTGCTTCATAAAATCTGGAACGCGAAGTTGTAGACGTGCGCGTAGAGGCTCATCACGATTGCTTTTAAAGCCATATTCTTTAATATCAGGATTACCCCCCCTCACAAGGGTAGGTTTTTTACAATCAGGAAGAATTAGAAAAAACTAAATTGTTGAAATGACTGAAGGGCAAAGGAAACAAGCGACCAAGAGTGAGAGATTCACCCGAATCGCAGTTGCGCTACGACAGTTAACAAACCATTAACAAAACAAGAAAGAGAATAAACACAAGCGGCTTGAGAAGGTGGTAAGCGATCGCTAATTATGGGTTCATCATCAGCAATTTCCTGTTCGCCGATGATTAATTCTTAAAAATGGATGCCAACCCAAGGCGACAATTTCTTGGTACAGCCAATCGGCAGACAATCCTCTGTCGGCACTAACAATTACTTTCCACTTTGTTGGCACAATATTTTTGAAAGATTGAAATAGTGTTTGCCAATAAGGCTTCCAACTACCTTTAGATGTTCCTTGAACTACTTTCCAAGCAATAGGAATGGCACAACGGCGATAAAGTACATTGATTGAAAGAACCGTAAAATTTTGACCAATACTAGTCGCATCTATAGCGATAGTAATTCTTGCGTTGTTTGAGGTAATAAATTAATTATCCATTTAAGCAATGAAGAAAAACATTACTAACTACAGCAGTTAGATTAAATGCGTAACATCAGTAAAGTAATTATCCGCACTTGATATAATAGCCATTGGTGACAAGTTTTAAATCACCAATGCTAAACCATAACTCACGTTGATTTAAGACAGCCCCTTTAGCTGAGTTGTCACAACTTTTAATTTCAAAGTGCGATCGCTGCGTTTAACGGTAAACTGTAGACTTTGATTTAGGTTACTGCTGTCCACAATCGTCTGTAATTGACCTGCATCAGTAATTGTTTGACCATCAATAGCCACAATTACGTCTCCCAGGCGCAAACCTGCTTTTTCTGCTGGTGTATTAGGCAAAACCCTAACGATCAATACCCCATTTGTTTCGGGAATAGCAAAAGGAGAATTAGGATTTTGGTTATTTTTCTGTGCCAACTCAGGAGTTAGAGTTCGCATCTGCACACCAATATAAGGATGGGGAACTTGTTTGCCCGCAATCAGAGTATTAGTAATAGATTTAACTTTGTCAATGGGAATAGCAAAGCCGATGCCATTAGCATCAGGACGAATAGCTGTATTGATACCAATCACTTCCCCCTGTTCATTGAGTAATGGTCCGCCAGAGTTACCAGGATTGATAGCTGCATCGGTTTGCAAAAAGTCAATTTTCTTATCGGGGATACCAACCTCAGCCGAGGAACGAGTTAAAGTACTAATAATGCCCAAGGTAACGGTATTGTCTAAGCCCACAGGGTTACCTACGGCGATCGCCCAGTCTCCTACTCGAACATTACCAGAGCTACCCAATACTGCTATGGGCAGATCTTCGCCTGGATCATCAATTTTGACAACTGCCAAATCAGTCACTTCGTCAGTGCCTTTGACTACCCCTGCAAATTCTCGCCCGTCTTTGAGAGTCACTGTAACTCTATCTGCGCCACTAACTACGTGGGCATTGGTTAGGATGATACCGTCTTTTTGAGTAATAAAGCCCGAACCTTGTCCACGCAACTGCCTTTCTCTGGGCATTTGTTCACCAAAGCGATCGCCAAAAAATTCTCGAAAAAAAGGATCTTGAAACATGGGATCTATTCTAGTGGCAATGGTTTTCTCTGTATCAATTCTAACTACGGCTGCCCCAGTCTTGGCTACTGCTGCTGCCACGAAACTATTAGAAGCTTTGACAATAGGTGCTTGTGCTTGAATTTGTGGTTTAGGGGTAAGGGTAATAGTATTTTGTTTAGTTTGAGAATCTATAGGTAAGGTGTCTGCCTGTGAAGACATCACTCTAATACTGCTAAAAGTCAAAATAACTCCTAAAAAAAGGGCTATAGCGTGGCTAGCCACTTTACCTAGAAATCGCTGCTTGGTCATTATTTTTAATCAACTTGAATATTAGGGAATTAATTATACTTTTTTATCATAGCTTGACTAAATGTCTGCCTGCTGTGACCGTTCATTGAACATCTTCAGCTGCTTGAGATATTTTGCTTGCAATCAGATAGCCATAAGTTCTAAGCTTTAAGCCATAAGCTGATCGCAATTAATTCTTGGCAATGGTAAATAATTCTGGTTCGACTAGTTATGCAATAGATTTTGGTACTAGCAATACGGCGATCGCTCGCTGGAATCGGGTTACGGAAAAAGCAGAATTAGTTACCTTACCTAATTTATCTCAACAGTTTAGTTCCCTCCCACCGCTTATTCCTAGCTTGGTATACGTAGAGGATGCAGCCACAGGCAAAATTATTGCTGGGCAAGGAGTGCGCGATCGCGGTTTAGATATTCAAAGCAACTCCCGTTTTTTCCGCAGTTTTAAGCGCGGAATTGGTACAGATATTCAGGGCTTTTTACCTCAACTCGACGGCAGAAGTTTATCTTTTGAGCAGGTTGGAGAATGGTTTTTACGGGAGTTGATCGCTAGTTTGAGAGGGGAAACAGAATCAGATCTTCAATCATTGGTTTTAACTGTCCCCGTCGATAGTTTTGAATCCTACCGCCATTGGCTGATGGGGGTATGTCAGTCTTTAAAAGTAGAGCAAATTAGAATCCTTGATGAGCCGACTGCTGCTGCTTTGGGCTATGGTGCTGGGGCAGAAGAATTACTGTTGGTGGTAGATTTTGGTGGAGGAACAATTGATTTATCTTTAGTGCAGCTATCGTCAACCAGCCCTCAAACTCGCGGTTATCTCCTCAAGTGGGGACAAAAAATGTTGGGGGAAAATACGGCACAACAAAAAAATACGGCACGGGTAATTGCCAAGGTGGGAGACAATTTAGGGGGAGCAGATATTGATAATTGG
Organism: Chroococcales cyanobacterium; assembly: GCA_038259125.1. Taxonomy (GTDB): domain Bacteria; phylum Cyanobacteriota; class Cyanobacteriia; order Cyanobacteriales; family Xenococcaceae; genus Waterburya. The sequence goes on from JBBSPC010000029.1 coordinate 5,157, forward strand.
CTGGTAGATTATTTTGCCACCACCCAAGCTTTGCCTAAATCTGCTTTAACGGCTCGTTTGGCAGAAAAATTGAAAATTAAGCTGACTAAAGAAACAGAAGCACAAGAAGTTTACTTTGACGATGAAACTCTAGAAACCTATGAGCTAGCTTTAGATCGCGATCGCTTTAACAGTATTTTAGAGCAGCAGCAGTTTTTTAACCGACTTGATGAGCTTATGACTCAGGTTTTGCAGCAGGCGCGACGCAATGGCGTAGAAACTACTGACATTGATTCAGTCTTATTGGTGGGTGGCTCAGTACAAATACCTGCCGTCCAAAATTGGGTCAGGCAGTATTTTGATGAAGATTTGATAAAGAATCAACAACCCTTAGAAGCGATCGCTACTGGGGCATTACAGGTGTCTCGAAGTGTTGAGGTAAAAGACTTTCTTTATCATAGCTACGGTATTCGCTACTGGAATCGGCAAACAAATAGTCATGGTTGGCATCCGATCATTAAAACAGGACAGCCTTATCCCACAGAAAAGCCAGTAGAGATAGTTTTGGGTGCTTCTACTCCAGGGCAAAGCAGTATTGAGTTAATTATTGGTGAACTGAGTGCAGCCACCGCCACTACAGAAGTTTATTTTGATGGCGATCGCTTAATTACCAAGGCTGTAGATACTCTGAGTGATAAGGTACAGCCGTTAAATGATCGAGATGGGGCAAGGACAATCGCTCAACTTGAACCTGTGGGCAATCCTGGAAGCGATCGCCTTCAGCTTTTGTTTAGCGTTGACGATCAAAGGTATTTGCGTATTACCGTCGAAGACCTATTGACCCAGCGAACTTTACTAAATAATTACATTGTAGTCAAGCTAAATTAACGAAGCATATTGTAATATGTACTTAAGTGAAAACTAGGGTATCAATCATCTGTAATTCTAGCAATTATCAATATTTAACCTAAAATTTGCTTATTTAAACGGGCTATAAGCCTAATTAGAGCAAAATTAAATTTTGCCTAAATTTATTTAAATGATATTTGATATTTATAAAGTCGACTGGCCACTTAATTTATGCAGAATCTAACTCAATCAGTCAAGCATTAATCCTAATTTAAGCGTTTATAGGTTATCATTACTTAGTTTAATTGCAATTACTTAGTGATAATTACTGATTAGGCATAAAACAAAAAGTTAAGCGTAATAGCACCCGTGCTGAAAAAGCATATACAAAAGATATTAAATAAACAATGAAGTCTAAGCGAGTAAATATACTAAATATTCTAATTGATGACATAGGCAAACATGAGCTTTTAGAAAGGCTCAAAATTGGCGGAGTGGTTTTTACACCAAATGTAGATCACTTAGTTAAGCTGCAAAAAAATTCGGAATTTTACCAAGCCTATCAAGAAGCTGATTATCGAGTCTGCGATAGTCAACTAATTATGTTCGCTTCGCGTTTTTTGGGACAGCCCATTAGCGAAAAGATTTCTGGCTCTGATTTGTTCCCTGCTTTTTATCAACGTTACGGCAATGATGAAAGCGTTAAAATGTTTTTACTTGGGGGTTTAGAAGGAGTCGCACAACAGGCTAGTGATAATATTAATGCCAAAGTTGGTCGCAACATGGTAGTAGATACTTATTGCCCCCCTTTTGGTTTTGAACAAGATCCTGCTGAGTGCCAAAAAATTATTGAAATTATTAATGCTTCAGGGGCAAATGTATTAGCTATCGGAGTTGGTGCGCCGAAGCAGGAAAGCTGGATTTCTGGGCATCGAGCTAAGATGACAAACATAAAAACTTTCTTGGCGATTGGAGCTACCTTAGACTTTGAGGCAGGTACCTTAAAAAGGGCGCCTGCTTGGATGAGTTCAGCAGGTTTAGAATGGCTTTACAGGCTAATAAAAGAGCCTGGTAGGCTTTGGAAAAGATATCTAATAGAAGATACAAGCTTTTTTGTTCTAATATTACGCCAAAAGTTCAATTTAGATACTAAACAAGGTTTTGCAAGCAAAAAAGGTATGTTTGAATCTAGTCCCGTTGGCAGAGAATAATAAAGACTAAAGCGATCGCTTTAAAGATTTAAAGCGACACTATTAATCTAAAGTCTCAACTCTAGGACTACCATCTGCTTCAATCCAAACTAACTGTTTAATACGACAGGTTTGAGCATATCGTCTAACTGCTGCTGGCGATCTTTCGCCCAAGTCAATTTCTATCTTGAGGGGAACATTTTCTCCTCTCAGTTTGCGGGCATATTTGAGCGCAGCAGCCTCTGCTTCTGTGGTAGTAGGTATAACTAAACAATCACTGCTAGGAGCTTGTTGAGGCAGTTTAGCTGTAGATAACAAGCTCGAATGCAAATCTTCAATCGAGAGAGAAAAGCCAATTCCAGGAGATGATTTCCCTTGAGGATCGTATAGCCCCAATAATTGATCGTAACGTCCACCTTTAGCTAAAATATGAGACTGATGATCTTGAAAACAAACGGCTTTAAAAACAACACCTGTATAGTAATCAAAGGTTTGCAGTAAACTAAGATCTAAGATTAAAGGTAAAGGTTGCTCGGAACTACTATTGAGTAATTCAATCAGAGATTTGAGATTATTGACTATTTCTCTGGCAGTAGGATCTAAATTGAGAGTAGAAACTTTACTCAAAACAGCTTCTGGTTTACCCCGCAAATCAAATAAAAATAGAGCCTGTGCTTTTAAATCTGCATCTAACTCCAAATTCTCTAAGGTAATGCGGTCAAGATTAGCAATACATTGGCGTACTGAGGGGCGGATCGATTCAGGAAATGCCGCCAAAAGCGATCGCGTTAATCCTGCTTCTCCTAACAAAATAGACCAATCTGGCGTACCTAATTCATATAAACAGTCCGCTAGCAAAAGAATTATTTCTGCATCAGCTAAGACACCACCAGCAAAAAGTAGCTCAACTCCAGCCTGATAAAATTCTAGCTGCCGACCATGATGGCTTTGGGGTGGATTACGAAATACATTAGCACGATAGCAAAGACGCTGAGGATAAGTGCTGCCAGCCATGCGTGTCACTGCGGCACGAGCAATAGAAGCGGTTAGTTCAGGACGTAGACCCAAAGAGCTTTCGCCGTTATTGCGTAGCTGAATCACTTTAGAAGGTTGTATTGCACCACCTGCCGTTAAAGTATCTAGCCACTCTAGGGTAGAGGTGACAATACGCTGATAACCCCATGTTTGAAACGTATGCTGTAGATGGTCATTAATCCAACGTTTCTGTTCTACTTCTAAGGGTAATAAATCTCTTGCTCCAGCAGGGGTTTGATAAATCATTTCAGGTTAAGTACAGATTTATTTTCGACGTTGCTTGCAACATCCACTTATGTCATCTTACTTTTTTTTCGACCCAAAAAAACTACTAAAGAAACTACTATTACCTTGCTTATCACTAGTCTTTTGAGCAGACCCAGGTTGAGAAGTTTTAGATTTGCTGGCTACTTTGCTAACTTTATCTAAAGCTGTTTTGCTTTCCATGACGATAGCATTGTGCGGATCTGCTTTGCAAGCTTTGTCAATATGTACTTTTGCCATAGTCAACTGTCTTTTGTGCAGGTAGGTTTTACCCATGACAGCGTGAGTAATACTGTGGTTAGGATCGATTCTTAACGCATCTCGCAACTCTGTGACAGCCCGATCGAATTCTCCTCTAGATATGTATTGTTGAGCGCGATCGACAAAAGCATCAACTCTCGATTCAGGAGTAGGCTCTTCTGTCTTAGCTGTAGTCTGAGAAGATAAATCCTGTGCTTGAGTGACTGTACTGTTGCTTTGAGAAATGGTTTGCTTATCTTGAGGTGTTGTTTGGGTCTTAGCCGAGGAATCTAAACCTTGTTTAATTTGGCTTTGAGGTACAGATCCTGCCACGCGATCGCATTTTAACATTAGATAAACTAAATTTAGTTCGCTGATCCTGCCTATATCTTTTGTAACTTGTTCTAAAGATTGGTAATGATCGGCAGTAAGCTTTTTCAATAGTTGGGGATAAACCAACTCAGCACTATTGCCAGCCTGCAATAGTTCCTGCGCCAGTTCACTTTTTACGTTTATTTTTGTTTTATTCTCTGCTAGGCGTTTGCCAACTTGAGTCAATACTAGTTGATGTTCAGCAAAATCGGTTTTTCGCGATAGCTGTTCATAGGCTGGATTGACTAATTTAGATAAAATTTGACCTGCTATCTTAGCTTTAGATTCATCTAAGCGGCATTTATCTGGATGAAGTTTTTGAGCAATTTTCAGATATTTCAAACGAATTTGTTTAGGATCGGCATCTATGGATACGCCAAGGATTGCATGGTGATCGATTATTTTGAGCTTAAAAAGTCCCTGATTAATGGCAAAAGACATAAGAAATACAAATATAAAAATAATTAACAGATATATACATCTGTAATCATGGAAATGCTAATCACAATACCAGCTATATTTTTATAGTTCCCCAAAGTCTCCCTAGAACTACCAAAATTCTTGAATGACCAGAGAAAAATTAAGCTGCTAATTATTGACTATTAGTCCGTCAAAATTGTCTTGAGGAGCAATTAGGGTAGTGAGGTAGAGTCGTTTATACTCCTCCACCTGCTCTAACTGCAATACTTCTATCAATTCAACAACTTTTTTAGTGAGCGATCGCTCTTACAATCGAGCCTGTAGGGTGGGCAAAAATAATACAAGCAAATTATCGTTTCAGGAATATCTTGTTGCCCACCGAATCAAATCATCATCAACATCAATACAGATTACGGTGGGCATTGAAACATTAATTTTCACGTTCTCTGTATTTTGAAATGCCCACCCTACTAATGGGGTTTCATCGATAAACCAGCCGACTCCGTTAGCATCACGGTCGATGAGGGTTGTTCCTACATTGGGTTTGCCTGAGTCGTCGAAGCCTGTGATAGTGGCTTCCGCCAATTGTCATTTGGGTAAGTCGGTTATTTGGAAATCTATGTTTATAAAAGCTTCAGATTGGAGTAAGTCTGACCAAATGTTAGTTGCGCTATTATTGAGTCGATTTATTATTTTTGGTGTTGAATTATGAAAATTACTGCTGATGAATTCTTCGCTCGCTATGCTGCTGGAGAGAGAGAATTCTTTGGAATTGAACTGACTGATGCTGACTTGAGCAGAGCTACTGGTTGGGAACAGAATAATCCTGTCGGGCAAGCTATCAATGGAGTCAACTTTTCCGAAGGAGATCTCAGTGGGGTTATCTTCAGTGCCAATGATATGCGTGGCTGCGCTTTTAGTGGCACTAAATTGGTTCGATGCCAGTTCATTGTTACTAATTTGACTAAAGTTTGCTTTAGTTATGCCGATTTGAGTGGTTCCACCTTTGAAGGTGCTAAGTTGGTCCGAGCCGATCTCAGGAATGCCGACCTTCGAGGGGCTAACATGACTGGAGTTGACCTGACTGGGGCTAATATGACTGGAGCTAAAGACGAAGGTGCTTGGTACGAAAGTGCTTTCTTCTGTGACACTATTTTGCCCGATGGGACTTTCTTGGAAGGACCCCATCCCGTTGAAGATTGAACCTGTTGCGGGTTGATTCTCTGTACCAAGAAGTGGAGAGAAAAGAGACTCATCACCATTGTCTTCTCCTTCTACGGCAGAGTCACTATCATCTTCTTCTGGTGGAAAGCGCCTTCGTAGAGTGGGCAAAAAATAACTAGAGCAAATTATCGTTTCAATAATAGCTCATTGCCTACCAAATCAACCCATCATCTAACTGATGCTATGATTTCCATGATGTTAAGGGCGGAGTTTGAAGTAGAGCTTTACTTAAACTGTCATGAATCAAACTATTAGTAGCTAAAATACGACCAGAACTAATATCTAACGGACTACCATCATAAGCTGTAATTTTGCCTCCTGCTTCGGCTAAAATCACAATTCCTGCTGCCATATCCCAAGGCTGAATACCTCTTTCCCAATATCCATCTAATCTACCGCAGGCAACCGCTGCCAAATCCATTGAAGCACAGCCAAGGCGACGCACCCCCTGGGTTAAATGAGTTAGATGACAAAATTCAGCATAGTTGTTGTCATTGGTTTCTCGGCGATCATAGGCAAAACCAGTAATTAAAAGACTTGCACTTAATTCTTGAGTTTGAGAAACCTGAATCGGACGGCGATTACAGGTTGCCCCCAAACCTTTAGCAGCGCGAAATAGTTCATTACTAAAAGGATTATAAACTGCACCTACACAAGGAACTCCCTCGATCATTAATCCCACAGAAGTTGCTGCCATTGGCAAACCATGAGCATAGTTAGTTGTACCATCTAAAGGGTCGATCGCCCAAAGATATTCGCTATCGGCATTCCCTAACGATCCTGACTCTTCTGCCAATATTTGATGATTTGGCAAGTGACGTTTCAATACTTTTAAAACTGCTGCTTCTGCTAGCTTATCGGCTTCGGTGACCAAATCTCCTGGACGACCTTTTTCTTGAATATCAGTTAATTTACCCCAACGTTCTTTTAATACCGCTCCCGCAGCTAAGACTGATTCGGTAGCAACATCTAAAAATATTTGTAGTTGTTCTGGGGAAGGTTGAGTCATTGTTTAAGATTTGAGCGAAATTGATTAGGAGTGTAGCGCATAGCCTGCTTCGGATTCCAGATTCCGTAACCCATTAAGCGAGCATATTCTTGAGCGTCTATAAGCAGCTTACTATATGAATGGCTATATCTAGTGTTTGCCAATACACTACCGTCTTTAACTAGCTCTTGACTAACCAAAGTTTTAGCTTGCCACACATGAGCATTGAGACGATTGAAACTGTCTTGTTGTGAGGTTTCCATCTCTAATTTAATTGGTAGTCCTGTGACTAGCTTAGATAATTTCTGCTGTGCCGTTTTTCCCCAAGGAGACTGACGAAAATCGGGGGCATCAATACCTACAATTCTTACCTGGGCGACTTCTGAAGTTCCTGTTAACATAACTTCAATAGTTTGACCACTAACTACCCGCGTTACTTTTGCAGAGATTAAATTAGTCTGGTTCGGTTGAAAATTACAGCCAAACAATAATATAAAACAACAGCAAACAGTTATTACTTTAAACATTAAACACTTATCATCAAACATTTTTAAGTCAAATATTTCAGTATTCTTTTTAAGATTTAATACTCTGCAATTTTTCTAATAATTATTACTGACCTCTGACCTTGAGCATCAACGTTGAATTTAATTTTGTTCAACTATTTTGCGTTTGATTCTTTGTAACGTTCTACTGCTAGATTGATTAAATTATCAACGAGTTGAGGAAAAGTAACTCCACTATGCGCCCAAAGTCGGGGATACATACTGGTAGCAGTAAAGCCTGGGATTGTGTTGATTTCATTGATAAAAACTTCTCCCGTTTCTTCTACGTAGAAAAAATCAACTCTAGCTAATCCTGCTGCATCTACGGCTAAAAATGCCTTGATTGCCATTTCTTGTATTTGAGAAGCTACAGCATCAGGAAGATTGGCAGGGATATGTAGCTGGGCTGCACCTTCGGTGTATTTAGTTTCATAATCGTAGAAGTCACTTTCAAAGGTAATTTCTCCCACTACCGAAACTTGAGGATTATCATTACCTAATACAGCACATTCAACTTCTCTGGCGTTTACTCCTGCCTCGACGACAATACGGCGATCGTAACTGGCAGCGTTGTCTAAAGCTTTTTCTAGTTCCCCGCGCGATCGCACTTTGGCAATTCCCACCGATGAACCTAGATTAGCAGGTTTGACAAAACAGGGATAGTCTAGCTTTGCCTCAATATCGTCACAGAGTTTGGGAAAACGATGCGACCCCCTAAAGGGTTCGTCAGTTCCCTGCGGAGGGAAACCCGTCCGCAGGACTGGACTCACCGCGTCGCCGTCAGCCGCAAGGGAACGCGCATCGGAACAAGGGTTGGAATATATTTGCGCTCTATTGACCGCCACGTATTTTACCTGGGGTAATTCTGCTTGAGTAAACGCCATTTTCATGGCAATCTTATCCATGCCCAAAGCCGAACCTAATACCCCCGAACCGACAAAGGGAACATTCATCAGGCTAAGTAAACCCTGTACCGTGCCATCTTCGCCATTGGGACCATGAAGAATGGGAAACCAGACATCAATCTCTGAATAACTAGTATTTTGTCCTGCTGGGGTTAGAGAAGAAAACCCTGTAGCGGTGAGCTTATCTTCGCTCTTGGCAACATTAGTTTCTGCTTCTGTTAAGAGCAAAGGCTCTCCTGACTCTAATACTTGTTTGGCGAGGTTACTAGGTTGCCATGTACCGCTTTTATCTATATATACAGGTAGGATATCGTATTTAGCTTGATTATCCCCTATTTTTAAAGCTGAGGCGATCGCTCTGGCTGAAGCAATAGAAACTTCATGTTCTCCAGAGCAACCGCCAAACAATAAGCCAACTTTTTGTTTTGCCATGTCATATCCCCAAAATCTCACCAGTAATGCTACATCATCTCTGGGTTTTTGGTTAGATACTTGAGGTATTTGTTGTGAAAAGATTATCTGCCAAGGTAACGAGATGCCATTCTCATTGCATCTCCCATATCTACATCACCGTCACCATCAGAATCTAAAAACGTGCTGGCAATTGAATTATTTCCCTGCATATTGCTTTTGCTATTGCTATTGCCAGTTTTTAATAAATTCAGGACTAAAGGAACTAAAATCGGCAGCATTGATTGAATTGTTCCTGCATTTAAACCAGTACGACTACTAATTTGCTGAATCATACTCTGTAGCTGAGAACTATTAAATAGAGTTGATAAAACTTGCGAATTTGCTCTAGTACCGCCAAATTGATTAATAATTTGATTTACTTGAGAGGCACCGCCTTGATTACGTTTTTCTCTCAAAGCGGACTTAGTGTAGTTACCCACAATAGACATGGCTGATTCCACTGCACCTGAACTGGCTTGATTATTGCCGCTCAACTGCTGTACCGTATCGAGTATTGAGCCAAGCTGATTGGTGCTTGCTTCTTTTTGGGGATCGTTGATCGCGCTTAAAATTTGATTGAAAATGCTCATCTTCTTTGATTTGAATTCCTGCTTGCTTTTCTAAATTATTATCTAAAATTAAAATTATTAAAAACATATTTTTTACTCAAATCTCCAGGCTGCCACTCCTAAACAAGCCCAACCAACAATAAACGCCACGCCACCTAAAGGCGTGATCGCACCAAGCCATTTAACTCCGCTTAAGCTCAAGGCATACAGACTACCAGAAAATAGCACTATTCCCGTAGTAAAAGCATATCCCGCTGCTATTAAAAAAGCAGATTCTGTAGATAAACGAGTCAGCAGCAAGGCGATTAAAATTAGAGCCAGAGCATGATACATCTGATATTTTGTGCCAGTTTCCCAGATCTCTAAGGCGCGTTCACTCAATCTGTCTTTGAGAGCATGACTAGCAAATGCCCCTAAAATTACGGATATACCCCCCAATGCTGCTGCGATCGCCAAAAAAATTCGAGCCACAATTGTTTTCCTTTTAGTTATTTACAAATTATATAATCTGACCGCGGAAGGCGGGGAACGGTTGACAACATTTACTTTAATAATCTCAGTTTGTTGGGAGAAATTAGAGTCTTGCAGATAAAATAAGAATAATATAACCCTTCTTCCAATCTTGATTTTAGTAACGTTGATGACTTCAAGAAAGTTTTGTTTGGGCTAATTTCAGATATATTATCTTTATTTAATCTAGGAAAATTTATGACAGCTACATTTTGTGAGTATAAGCCAGGTTTAGAAGGTATTCCTGCTACAAAATCTAGTATTAGTTCTGTTGATGGTCAAAAAGGAATTTTGGAATATCGCGGTATTGCGATCGAAGAATTAACTAAACAGGGTAGTTTTTTAGAAACGGCATACTTACTTATTTGGGGCAAACTACCTAGCGAACAACAGCTTGAAGAATTCCAGACTGATATTCTATATCATCGTCGGATTAAATATCGTATTCGGGATATGATGAAATGTTTTCCTGAGACTGGACATCCGATGGATGCGCTACAAACATCAGCAGCAGCCTTGGGTTTATTTTATGCTCGGCGCGCCTTAGATGATCCTGAATATATTAGAAGGGCAGTAGTACGTATTCTTGCCAAGATTCCGACTATGGTGGCTGCATTTCACCAGATGCGTCGGGGAAATGATGCAATCAAACCCAACGATAACCTTGATTATGCAGCCAATTTTTTATATATGCTAACGGAGAGAAAACCCCATCCCCTAGAAGCCAAAGTCTTTGATGTCTGTTTGACCCTGCACGCAGAACATACCATTAATGCCTCAACTTTTTCGGCTATGGTAACGGCTTCAACTCTTACCGATCCTTACGCGGTAGTTGCTTCGGCAGTAGGAACTTTGGCTGGGCCACTTCACGGAGGGGCAAATGAAGAAGTATTGTTGATGTTAGAAGAAATTGGCTCAATTGATAATGTTCAGCCTTATATAGAAAATTTGATTGCTAACAAGCATAAAATTATGGGTTTTGGACATCGAGTTTATAAAGTAAAAGATCCTAGAGCCAAGATCTTACAGGAGTTAGCCGAACAGCTATTCGACGCAACTGGACACGATCGCTATTACGATTTAGCTTTAGAACTAGAAAGGGTAATTGAGCAGAAATTAGGACACAAGGGGATATACCCTAACGTCGATTTTTATTCTGGTTTGGTTTATCGCAAATTGGGCATCCCTGACGATTTGTTTACGCCTATTTTTGCGATCGCACGTGTGGCTGGTTGGCTGGCACATTGGAAGGAACAGCTAGCTATAAATAGAATCTTTCGTCCTACTCAAATTTATACAGGAGAACATAACTCTCCCTATATTCCGATGGTAGAAAGATAGTTTGTTAAGGGATGAGGGATAAATTATAAGGGGGTCGGAAATAATTTACTCCCTGCATAGTTCCTTATCCTTCATCCTTTATCCTTCTCAAGAACTATTGGTCAAAAAGGAAAAAGTTGTTAAGATTTGTAGCATGGCAAATTCAAGGCTACAGAAATTAGGCAATTACCTTCGTCCCTACTGGCGAATGGTTTTATTAGGGGGAGTCGCCCTAGTAATTGTCAACGCTTTAAAGGTTTATATTCCTCTGTTAATCCGCGATAGCATCGATCAATTACAGGGAGAGTTTAGTTTTAATCAATTATCTCGCTCTGCATTATGGCTGCTATTTTTGTCAGTGGTGATGTGGGGATTTCGGATGTTTTCTCGCGTGTCTATTTTTGGCATAGGTAGACAGGTGGAATTTAGTCTTAAGCAGCGAATTTTTCAACATTTACTGACCATTGAACCAGGATATTTTTCAGACAATCGATCGGGGGATTTGATTAATCGCGCCACTAGTGATGTAGACAATATTCGTCGTTTGGTGGGGTTTGCCCTATTGAGCTTTATCAATATTATCTTCGCCTATGCTTTTACTTTGCCTGCAATGCTAAAAATTCACGTGCGACTCACCTTATTGGCGATCGCCGTATATCCAGTTATGTTAATCACCGTACAGTTGTTTAGTGGCAAGATGCGACGATACCAACAAGATGTACAGGTAGAACTTTCTAATTTGAGTGAGCTAATTCAAGAAGACATGAGTGGCATGGCTTTGATTAGGATTTATGCTCAAGAAGGTCAAGAAAGATTAGCATTTAAAGAGAAGAATCAAAACTTATTAGCGGCAAATCTGAGATTAGCTAGAACTAGAAATTTTTTGTTTCCCATTATCGAAGCTATTTCTTACGTTAGCTTATTAATTCTTTTATGGTTAGGTACGGAAGCGATCGCTAATGGGCAAATTACTGTGGGTGATTTTGTTGCTTTAGTGTTGTTTGTAGAAGGATTGGTATTTCCTACTGCTTTATTGGGCTTTACGATTACGGCATATCAGCAGGGTGAAGTTAGTATTGATCGGGTAGAAGCAATTACCAAGGCTGAACCAAAAATCAAAAATAGCTCCAACTCTATTGTTTTACCTCTAGAGGACATTCAGGGAGAAATTACCGCACGCAACCTTACCTATACTTATCCAGGTACTCACAACCCCGCCCTATATGATTTAAACTTTACGATTAAGCCTGGAGAAACTGTTGCCATTGTCGGCACAATTGGCTCTGGTAAATCTACTTTGGCTAATGCTATTCCCCGCTTGCTAAATATAGAGCCAGGAGAGCTATTTCTCGACAATTACGACATTACCAAGCTAGATCTAGATACTTTGAGAAAAGCGATCGCCTATGTTCCTCAAGATAGCTTTTTATTTAGCACCTCTATTAAAAATAATATTCGCTACGGTGAGCCATTGAGTGAAAGTTTTGAAGTCGAGCAAGCAGCCAAACAGGCTCAAATTCACCCCGAAATTATGACTTTTCCGCAAGAATACGAAACTCTAGTGGGTGAGCGAGGTATTACTTTATCTGGAGGGCAAAGACAGCGTACTTCTTTGGCTAGAGCTTTATTAGAAGAAGCTAAGGTATTAATTTTAGATGATGCACTTTCCAGCGTCGATAACGAGACTGCTACCAAAATTCTTAATAGTTTATCTCCTACAAGAGCAAAAAAAACCGTAATCTTTATCTCTCATCAACTATCGGCTGCGGCCATGTGCGATCGCATTTTAGTTATGGATGAAGGAAAAATTGTGCAAAATGGCACTCATGAAAGCTTAGTTGGGGAAGCAGGATTATATCAATCTCTATGGCAACAACACCAGTTAAAAGAAGTGTTGAATTAATTTAGATAGAATCACGGTTTAAAACATCACGCTCAGTAAAATCAGATTTTGAGCAAAAGCTTCATCGGCAGTTGTTTAAAAAATCAACTCAACTAGTATAATAATACTAATAAGCTAAAGTTTCGTACTTGTGCTTATTCCCAGAGATGATACCTTTAACTAGTGACACCCCTCTTAAACACAATGCAAGATAATACTGCTCTCAAACTATCTCAAGCTCCCAAGAGGCGAGCATATAAGCAGAATGTTCTTGCTCAACCATTTCTAAAATGGGCTGGCGGAAAACGGCAGCTTTTACCTGCTATTAAAGAGTATCTGCCCAAGAAGATTGGTCAGTATTACGAACCCTTTGTAGGTGCGGGGGCGGTATTATTCTCCTTACAGCCAAAAAAAAGCGTCATCAACGATACCAATAGCGAGCTTATTAACTGCTATCGCGTAATTAAAGACAACCCTGAAGAGTTACTTGAATTGTGTCAGCAGCATCGAGAAAAAAACTCTAAAGAACATTATTACTGGTTACGAGAGCAAGATAGGAAAAATGATTTTAAGGATAGAAGCCCTCAAGAGCGTGCCGCTAGAATCATTTATCTCAACAAAACTTGCTTTAACGGTCTTTTTCGCGTCAACAGTAGCGGTCAATTTAATGTACCTTATGGCAATTACTCCAATCCTGTAATTGCCGATCCCGCCGTTATTAGGTCGGTGAGTGCTTATCTAAACCAAAGAGATGTGAGAATTATTGAGGGAGATTTTGCCGAAGCTGTGGCTACTGCCAGGAAGGGGGCATTTATTTACTTTGACCCGCCGTATCATCCCATATCAGACACTTCATCCTTTACTGGCTATAGCATTAATGGGTTTGGTGAAGCAGAGCAGGTTAGATTGAAGGAACTCTGTGACAAGTTATCCGAGCGTGGGTGTCAGGTACTAGTAAGTAATTCATCTGCTTCTTTGATTAAAGATCTATATTCTGACCCAAACTATGAGATTGTGGAAGTTAAAGCTTCCAGAGCTATCAATGCAGTAAGCTCAAGGCGTGGCAGAATCAACGAACTGTTAATCCATAACAGATATGACCGCAAACAAGTCAAAAAATGATCGAGCCTGGGAAATTATTTTTGAAGAGGAGCAGATTCTTGATGTAATTGCCACACAGGGCTTTTTTCAAATATCTTCCACTAGGATCAATCAGCAGCGTGAAGCTCGACTAATGACGAAGTTTGACCACGCCGTTAAACTTCCCCAAATATTTAGTGATAACAGTTTAACAATTCAGCCCACCTCACGGAGAAATTACATCATTGGTGCTTTTGAGAGCTATTTTCAACTTCCAAGAAAATCTTCTGTAGATGTTGTTTATCGAGAGCTTCCTCTACATATTACAACTCTTGAGCCTAGCAACATCTACTCTGAGTCTTCAGCCATTATCTGTGCTTTTCTTTCAGGCATGATTGATGACGTACTTGGTGAAACTACTAATTTTACTGTCTTAGGAAGAATGTCTACGGGGACATTTGACTATAAAATCCGAAATCTGAAAACGGGATTGTTTCACGATATTAAAGTAACTAATTCTCAATGCGAAATTGATGGGGGATTTGAGGGTGAAAGTCAGTTTGCAATTGTTGAAGCCAAAAGTGAAACGATCAACGATTTTATTGTTCGACAGCTTTATTATCCTTACCGACTGTGGAATTCCAAAATAAAAAAAGAGGTTGTTCCTATATTCCTGACGATATCTAACGACATATTTACGTTTTATCGCTTCCACTTTGGTGAGGAGGATTTATATAACTCGCTGAAGTTAGTTTCAGAACATAGATACTGTATCAGTAAAAGCGATATTGAGATGTCCGATATCAGAAGCATTTTGGCTGAAGCTAAAACAGTTCTCGATAATGAAGATATTCCTTTTCCTCAAGCGGATAGCTTTCCCAGAATTATCGATTTATTAGGTCGATTATACAACGCTAACGAGTTTCTAACTAAGGATGAAATCACGCTGATATACGCTTTTAATGAAAGACAAACTAACTATTATGTTACGGCAGCGATATATTTAGGGCTGGTAACGCGAAAGCGAAAAGCAAAACAAAAAGTAACTTTTTCTCTTAGCGAACAAGGCTTTTATATCATGTCTCAACATCCTCAGAAAAGGAATATCGAGCTTGTAAAGTGCATTTTACAACACCGCATATTTCATGACTCTTTAACTGCATGGTTGGAGAAAGCAGATACTCTTTCTAAAGAAGAAATTTTATTTATCATGGATAAAGGAAGTGAAAAGATTGCGGTTGGTTCGGATAAAACTCGAAACAGACGAGCAAGTACGGTACGAGGTTGGATTGAATGGATTTTGATGTTAACTACTATGTCTGTGTAGAGAAATATCTTAGGTATGATTTTTGAGCCAAAATCAAATTAAGTATATCAGGTTCTTTAGAGTTCATCCGAAAGCTCTCGGTTCAATACCACGCAGAGGATGGCGCACAGAGGGATTGGAGTCGGTTGATATAAATCGTGCCGCCAGTAAAATCAATCTGTTCTTAGCTTTGCAGGATTTTACATTCATTTTGGCTCAATGCCCCTTGTTCTAACTAAACGAGGAATTTTTTTGTTCATTTTGAACAGTTGAACAAAAATCAAATCTGTCAAGTTTTTTAGACACATTGTTACACAGTCTGCTATATTTATTTACAGAAGTTAACAAAACCAGAGCAAAGGAGAAATATCTGTGCCATTTACTATAGATTCCGCTCGTAATATATTCTCATCAAATACTTTAACTGCTGATGCGGTACCAGCTTTAATAGCTAGATTTAATCAACTTAGTGCTGAAGACCAACTGGCTTGGATTTGGTTTGCTTATTTAGAAATGGGTAAAACCGTTACAGTTGCTGCCCCTGGAGCAGCTAATATGCAGTTTGCCGAGCCTACTCTGGATGCAATTAAGGCAATGGATTTCCAAGCACAATCTCAGATGATGTGCGATCTGGCTAACCATGAAGATACACCAATTTGTCGCACCTATGCTTCCTGGAGTCCTAACATTAAGCTAGGCTTTTGGTACAAGCTGGGAGAGTGGATGGAGCAGGGTATTGTTGCCCCTATTCCCGAAGGATATAAGCTTTCTGCCAATGCCAATGCTGTATTGTCTACCCTACAGGGATTAGATTCAGGTCAACAAATTACGGTACTACGTAATACTGTAGTGGACATGGGATTTGACACAGGTAAGATGGACAATGCCCAAAGAATTAGCGAACCAGTCGCTCCGCCTACAGAAATGTCCAAAAGAACCAAAGTTAACATTGAGGGTGTTAGTAACTCTACCATCTTGAGCTACATGAACTTATTGAATGCCAATGACTTCAATGAGTTGATTAAGCTATTTGCTGATGATGGTGCGCTGCAACCTCCTTTTAAAAAGCCCATCGTCGGTAAAGATGCCATTTTCAAGTTTTTCAAGGAAGAATGCGCCAATCTAAAACTAGCTCCTGAGCGTGGTGTCGAAGAACCAGCAGAAGATGGTTTTACGCAGATTAAGGTAACAGGCAAAGTGCAAACTCCTTGGTTTGGTGCTGAAGTAGGCATGAATATGTCTTGGAGATTTTTGGTTAACTCGGAGAACCAAATTTTCTTTGTGGCGATCGATTTATTAGCATCTCCTAAAGAACTACTTAAGCTAGCTCGTTAATTAAAAACCGAATCTTAGCTAGTCTTGGAACTTCAAAGCCAATCACATATGTGGGCAAAGGCTTTGAAGTTTTATAGTTATATTCAGACAAATATTGTAAATTAAATTTCAGTTATTAGTGTTACAAGTGAGTAAAATTCAATGGTCTCAAACGGAAGATCAAATAGCCAAACAAGCTTTTGAGACAGCTTATGAAAGAGAAACTTCTACCTTAATTACCAATGTACGCGATCGCGCTGGTTCAATTACAGAGTTAGAAGATTTATGGTATTTACACGATTTATTAAGTACTAAAAGGTATGAAATAGACGGCAAATATGACTATGATTCTTCTACTGCCGTGTTCGATTTTGCCAAATTAATTAAAGAAGGCTGGCTTAGTCTTGAAGATCTCAAAGGTTTAAATGCCGAAATACTGTCTAAAATATCGGCTTTAGTAAGAATGTAAAAACGATGGGGAATGGTATCAGCAATGCTGTTCCCCTATCCTAAAAACAATCAGCAAATGTGAGTTTTAGTAACAACCGCGATCGCGGTGATTTTAATCATCAGTTAGTTACGGATAGGAATATTTAATCGTGAATAACTTAAAAAAATTAAGCCAGTTACACGATCGCGACTTAAATCTTTGGATTGAAGAAATGGCGATCGCTAAAGACAAAGTTTAATTCTTATCAAAATACTCATCAAGCTTTAATTAATGGGTAAATATGGTTTCGCTATTGTTTATCATCCTGACTATGTTGCCCCTCTGCCTAATGCTCATCGCTTTCCCATGCCGAAGTTTAAAATATTGCGAGATTTATTACTTAAGGATGAAGTAATTAAGCTAGGACAAATCTATCAGCCAGAATTACCTAATTTAGAGTTGATTCAGCTAGTTCACACTTCTGAATATGTTCAGGCATACTGCAACGGGACATTGGAACAAAAGGCACAACGTCGTATTGGTTTACCCTGGAGTGAGGCTTTGGCTCATCGTACCCGTATTGCTATCGGCGGGACTATTTTAGCTGCGAAATTAGCTTTAGAGTATGGTTGCGCCTGTAACACCGCAGGGGGAACACACCATGCTTTTCCTAGCTATGGATCGGGTTTTTGTATCTTTAACGATCTGGCGATCGCATCTCGTGTATTGCAGCATCAGGGATTGGTTAACAAAATTTTAATTGTCGATCTCGATGTACACCAAGGAGACGGTACAGCCTTCATTTTTCAAGATGACGATAGCGTATTTACCTTTTCTATGCACTGCGAGGCAAATTTTCCAGGTAGAAAACAAAAGAGCGATTTTGATGTTCCATTGCCTATTGGTTTAGATGACGATGGCTATTTGCAAATCCTAGCTAGTCACTTGTCAGACTTACTTACTCAGGTAAACCCAGACTTAGTATTATTTGATGCAGGGGTAGACACCCACGTGAGCGATTGCTTAGGTAAATTATCTCTTACCGACTGGGGCATATATCGACGAGAAAGAATGGTTTTAAGCACCTGCAAAGCGATCGGCTATCCCGTTGCTAGCGTTATTGGTGGTGGCTATGGTAAAGATATGTCAGCGTTGGTTTATCGTCATTCCCTGTTGCATCGTGCAGCCAAAGAAGTTTATTCAATTAACAATTAACAATGATTAATGATCGATTAGCAACTTTTGGTGCAGGCTGTTTTTGGAAAACAGAAAATGAATTTCTACAAGTGCCAGGAGTAATCAAAACTTCGGTGGGATATATGGGAGGAGACTTTCTTAATCCTTCTTATTTGGATGTAGTGGCGAGAATTACTGGTCATGCAGAAGTGGCTCAACTTAAATATAATCCAGAAGTGGTTAGCTATGAAAAGCTGCTAGATATATTCTGGCAAATGCACGATCCAACTAGCCTTAATCGTCAGGGTGCAGACAGAGGAGAACAATATCGCTCGGTAATTTTTTATCACAATACCGAGCAAGAGAAAATTGCCTACAAGTCAAAGCAACTACTACAGCAATCAGGTAAATACGACGAAGATATCGTTACGGAGATTAAACCAGCTAAAGATTATTATCTTGCTAGCGAAGAACATCAGCAATATTTAGCAAAGAAGAATAAAGCAGCTAAAAATTAACGTAGTTATTTTAGTTTTTGGTTGGCAAAGTTCATCATAATAATGGCATCTGCATGAACGGTTGTCTGCGACTTTACCTTTTCTAATTGGTTAATAATAGCTAGTACTTCTCTAGCGGCAAACTCTTGATTAGATCGATCTACAGATTTGGGTAAATTAGTAATCATCGACTGTGCTGATTATAAACTATCAACTCTTGCACGAGCGTTTTAGAAAACGTCTTTACATACAGTCATATCTGTTGTTGTTATTGGTTCAATTGAGCAACAATAGCTTGTGGCCAAAATTCTTGCACATCTTTAGGTAACATATTGGCTACGTCTTGGATTTCTCCTTGAGTTACCCATTCAGACAGTATGGCAAAAACCCCTTGAATTAAAGCTTCTATTTCTACAGGATAGTCTCCCTGAGGTAAATTACCTTTGACTTTATCTACAAAAGCATCCACAGATCTCTCTTTGGTAGGTGTGGCTGCTGGTTTCCAACCCTGATAATAAAAACCTGCCAACAGTACAGGAAGCTGTGCGCCTAGTTGGGCAGCTTCTTCCAGGGGAATGCGATCGCGCAAGCCATGTAAGACTGCTTTAATACCAATAAATACGAGGTGTTTATCTTCTATCTCAATTTGTTGAGCAACGTCATTAATAAATTGATGTGTTTTTTCTGTGGTGCGGTCAAATACCGTTAATCCATTAGCAGACATAAGCAATTGTAAGGTTTTATTCTTTGTTTTCTCAAACATTCTGACAAAACTAAAGCTTATTAAACCTCCTACTGAGTATGTATTTATCGTAAGTGTAGCCAACGAATATTGACAATTTCTATTCCTTGAGAAGTATATTTTTCAACTATTTGCTGATAATTAGAAAAAAATAACCAAACAACTTGTTTTCTTTGTTTAAGAAAGATACTTTAAAGAAATGATTAAGGCGAATAGATAATCCATCTCTTGAACTAAGTTCTTGTTAAGATCTAAAAAATAGTTAGAACCTCGAAATTAATCTCAATTATTCACTATGGACAACCTTTACACAGCAAGACTAGCTTTTTCGGCGTTGCTGATTAGAAAATGGTATCCAGTATTTATGGCATCTACGATCCATATTTTTCGTAGACAATCAAATCAAAAACATTACGCATTCAGCAACGCCAATATTTTTTCTGCAATCTACTAATCTACTGATTGACAGTGAGTACATACTCTCCTTTTCCACCCTCATCATAAGCATTGACAATGACATTGTAAGCACCATCTTCAGGAATGCTTACCTTAATTTCGGAGTTACTATCTTCTTCGCTAACATCGTCGTTTTGCTCAATAATATTACCTTTATCGTCAATTAAAGCCACAAAAGGATCAAATTCATCGCTTTCAAGATGAATAGTAAGGGAATCACCTCTCTTGCCTTCGAGGGGATAAGAATCATAGAAACTACCGTCTTCAGGTATGGTGCGATCGCCATCTTCTAATGCACCTCGTTCTACTAACTTTAATATGCGATCGCTATCAGAATTAGCGGCAACTTCTTGTGAGTCTTCGGCTTCTAGTTTTTTTGCATCTTCTTCGTTGCTTGCAGATTCCTCAATTGGTTCTTCTTCTACTTTAGTTTGTGATTCAGCTTGCGGTTCTTTATCTGTTTCAGCTTGAGCAACTTCTACATCTTGATTATTTTCCGCTTCTGGAGTTGGGGTCGTTACTTCAGGAACAATAGGAGGAGGAGGTTGAGGTGGCTGAGGTAGAGATTCAGCAACTGTATCTTCGTTAGAAGCAGGTGTTTGGGTGACAGTTACCTGTTCTGGAGGCGCAGGAGTTTCCGTACTTTCTGGTTGGCTTGGGGTAGTTTTTACTTCTGGCGTAACAGGGGTTTCTGGTTTTGCTCTAGCAACTTTTGGCTGGCTAGCAATAGTCTCTTTTTTGGGTTGAGGTTTAGTCTGTAGGTTAGCCTCGGCGACTTCTGTATCAGAAGCTGTATTAGAATAGGCGATCGCACATACTTTTGCGTACCGAGGATCGGGTTTACAGACCACTCCTGTATCTTCAGCATTCGAGCTTAAAAGACTTTTACGGCGACGGCGATCGGGAAATAGCTCATCTACTACTATACTCATGACTATGCCTTGAGGGGTAACTCTACCGTAGCTAATATTTTGGATATTGTTAGCCGTAGCAAAATTATCGAGCTTAGTTGTCGCTTTAGCCTTAGTTTGCTCGGAGATGTCCAAAGGAGGTAAGGGCGGTTGTTTTTTGAGAACGGCGATCGCTTCTTCTAAAGCTTTTAGTCCTCTATTGGTTCTAATTGGCTTTTCTCCAGGTAGCCTAAGCCAAATACCATCATAATATTGTCGCTGCTGTTCTAGCCATTGAGCGTAGCCTTGAGGATTGGTTCTAACCCGATTGATTTCTGATAATATCTCTGGCTCTAAAGCAGTTGAGGTTGGGTTGGCTGCTTGTTGGGTTTTAGGCGGGGATGTTGATTGAGCGATAACTTCGTTAGGCTTCGCCAACGCAGCAGAGGGACAAATCTCTAAAGCTAGAAGATTAATAATCAGAGCAAAGATGTAGAACGGAATACTGCCCAGAAAAACTTTTACCATCTTAGTTTTGTATATTATACAACCTCTATCGGGGGATTGAATCAAAGCCCATCCTCGACCATCATCAAGCTATGATAAAAATCGATTTAGGGAGTTTTTCAATTCTCTAATTTCCACCTCTAAGTTTCCTTTGTCAACAGCGTTGGTTAAGCACTCATCTAAATGCTCTTCTAAAACAATCTTAGCCACGCTAGATATTGCTCCTTTTACCGCTGCTATTTGATCTAGGACTTCTGGACAAGGACGATGTTCCCGAACCATAGTTTTAATTCCCCGAACATGACCTTCGATGCGGGATAAACGATTAATAATTTTCTTTAAAGATTCTTCACTATGAACATGGGGATGAATTTCTGGCTCACTATTAATTGTTGGTAAAGATTTGGAATGATGCGCTCTTTTAATCATGTAGTTTCAGTAATTTCTTGACGAGAAAATATAGCAGTCTGAACAACTATTTTATTGTAAATAGACCAGCAGTAAAAAAGCGATGCCGTGATATTTTTAAGATTACTCTTATTTATCATTGCATCGCTTCTAAAACATCATATATGTAGGATCTATTCTTGCTCTTCTGCTGCCTTCCTCTCTGAAGCATCTAAGCCTGTATATGCTCTGGCTGACTTATCATCTAAGATGACATTCTCATCATCACTCAAGTTTTTGTAAGAGCGACGAGGAGTATTATCCGAACCCCCATTTAGCTCTTCTGCTAAGCGATAAGATTCAAAATCTTCACCATAACCATACACTGCACTATTACGCATTCCAGAATCGGCATCATTACGACCACCCATAGGATCATCGTGAATATTAAAACCAGTACCAGCAGGAATCAGACGACCAATAATTACGTTTTCTTTCAAGCCTCTAAGCCAATCAGATTTACCTTCAATGGCTGCTTCAGTTAAGACTCTAGTGGTTTCTTGGAAAGAGGCTGCGGAGATGAAGCTATCGGTATTCAAAGAAGCCTTAGTGATACCTAGCAGTACAGGAGTATATTGCGCAGGCGCACCACCAGTAATAGACATCGCCTCGTTAACCTGTTCAATCTGGCTCAATTCCAAAAGCTCTCCAGGCAAAATAATTGTATCTCCTCCATCATCAACTCTGACCTTGGCAGTCATTTGTCTGACAATGACCTCAATATGTTTATCAGAGATATCAATTCCCTGACTTTGGTATACAGACTGTACCTGACGAACCAGGAATAGCTGGGCTTTTTGTAAACCAATTAAAGACGCTTCATAACAACCTTTTTCGGGTAGATGAAAATTGAAGTGAGTCTCCAAGATTTCGTGCGGATTGGCAGGACCATCAGTTAAGGGTTCACCAGCTTCAACAACTTGTCCATCACTGACAATAGCATTCTGTCCAGGTTTAATCGGATAATCACTGACTACCCCATCATCTTCCATGATTTTGACATCTACGGTTTCATTTTCTTCATAGACTACCTGACACACTCCAGAACTACGGCTGAGGACACAGCCTTCTTTTGGTTTACGAGCTTCTAGAAGTTCTTCAATACGGGGTAAACCTTGAATAATATCCCCTGTTTTGGAACGTTCAAACACCAGCAGTACTAGGTTATCGCCACGCTGTACTAAATCACCATGATCGATATGTAATACTGCGCCTTGAGATACACGGTAAGGACGAGTATGACGGAGAACCGCAGTAGTTTTGCCTGCTGTCTCTGTTAACTCAACTACCTGTCCTGATTGTTCTAATGTAACTCCCTCAGCCAGTTGAGTACCAGATACTAGTAGATCTCCTTGTTTAAAGTCACAGGCACTTTTGGCTATGTTTAATTCATGAGTAACCACATCACTCTCGCGGACAACTAAGATACGGCGAATAGCTTCTGCTCCTTCACGTATCCCCTGTACTTCTCCAGTGGATTTACACTGAATTTCAGTCCGAGCGATAGTTGCACCTCTGACAATTTCTTCGCCGTCCGTGACCAAAACTTTAGTCTCCACATCACCACTATGAGGATCTACATCAGTATCTCTTCTGAGTACTAAAGATTCTAAGATAACCATTTGTAATCGTTTAGTATCTGGATCGTCTTCCTCTGGCTGCAACTCGATATCTGCGCTTAGATTGGCGATAATATCTTTTTCTTGGGTAGTTTCAATCTCTAAAATTAACAGGGTACTAATTAAAGACAAACTATTGACAGATTTTACTCTTTCGCCATCTTTATAAAAGATTCTTTGGACTGAGCGTAATTCTATTTGACGACCATCATCTTGATTGATAGATGCTTGAGAAGGAATAGAAGGTTCATCTGCCACTTCAAATTCTCGGACAGGACGGAGAATTAAAGCTGGTCCTTCAGTACTTTCGACAACTTCTCCATATCTTTGTTCGGAAACTATTACTCCAGGCAAAACCTCTGTACCTGCCTGAATTAGCTGCTCATGCCATTCGCTTTTAGTGTCCTCTAATTGATGAATTTCCCCTGGCTTAATAATTATTTCTCTGAGGATGTCGTTTTTCTGCACCACTTCGACAATACCCGAAGATTGACAAAAGACATCTTTGACTACTTCTGCGCCAGCTTCAACATATTCGCCGTCTTCAACAATTAGCAGCGAAATATCTTTGTTTACTTCGTGGCTTTCTTCAGGAATCCATAGTAAAGTCCCACCTTTTTCAATCTCGTAACCCTGCTTACGATTACCTTTGCCGATAGTGATACCACCATACTTGATAATTCCCCCTGTTTCTGTACGATAGCGATCGTCAATCAATTCAGCGACGATTTGACCATTCTGTACTTTTGTTCCAGGAGTAGCTTTGAGTAAGAATTTACGCTCGTCGGCAGTGTAGATAATATACTGCTCGCGACCACCATCGCTTTCAACTTTGACTTTGGCTTGATCCAAAGACACAGATGCAGTCACAATTTCTATTTCACGGCTATCGGTAATCATTCTGACCACACCACCATTAGCAGCAGTAAGTCGAGTTTGAGCTAGTAAATCTCCTGGTTTAACTTTATCGCCGTTTTTCACCAAGGCTTCGGCACCAGGGAGTAGGTTATATACTTCCCCTGATAATACCCAAAGTAATCCTGGTCTTTGAGCTATACGAGTAGTATTTCCCTGGCGATCTTTTTTGTCTTCAGGTACTAAATCGGCAAACAAAACTTCTCCCGCCAAATCGGAGGTTACATCTTTAGCAGCTTTTTCAGTTGATTTCTGTACCTGTTGTTTGGCTACTTCTACCAGTAGCTGACCTTTTTTAACTTCTTCTCCGTCTTCTACATAAATTAAAGAACCAGCAGTCAAAGCAGTATTTACTGTTTTGCCTTTACTGGGAACAAGAAGTATGTCGCCAATAGTTTCTACCTGATTTCTCTCATCACCGTGGCGGGTACGAATTGCACGAGTGCTTAATCCTTTACCAAACTTAACTGTACCGTCAGATTTAGCACGGATTTGACGGGCTACTTCTCCTGTAAATACTCCTCCTGTATGGAAAGTACGCATGGTTAACTGAGTTCCAGGTTCACCAATAGATTGAGCAGCAATAATACCCACTGCTTCTCCCATATCTACCATATGCCCGTGAGCCAAACTCCAGCCGTAGCATTTTTGGCACACAGAACGAGCAGCCTGACAGGTCAAGGGAGAGCGTACCATCACCTCTTCAACGCGATCGCCTATTTCTTGCGCCAAATCGTGGTCAATATCTTGATTACGTTTTGCTATTACTTCTTTAGTTTTCTTTTCTACTGCGTCTTCAGCCAGAACCCTACCTAAAAGACGGTCTGATAGCTGAATTAAAGTGCGATCGCCATCCATCATCGCTTTTAAACTAATGCCTCGTTCAGTACCGCAATCGATTTCCCTGACAATTACATCTTGGGAGACATCGACCAAACGACGGGTTAAGTAGCCAGAGTCAGCAGTACGTAGTGCTGTATCTACCAGCCCTTTTCTTGCTCCATAGGAAGAAATAATATATTCAGTTACGGTTAATCCTTCACGGAAATTAGTTTTAATTGGTAAGTCAATAATTTCCCCTTGAGGATCGGCCATCAAACCGCGCATTCCCACAAGCTGGCGCACCTGAGATAAGTTACCTCTCGCTCCGCTAAAAGCCATCATATAGACGGAATTAAGAGGATCGGTAGCACGAAAATTGGTTACCACCTCATTTTTCAGGTTTTCTGAGGTACTCGTCCAGGTATCAATTACCTTCTGGAAACGCTCAACTTCTGTAATTTCTCCGCGAGCATAACGTTCCTCTGTCTCCCTAATTTCTACCTCTGCTGCTTCGAGCATTTCAGCTTTAATAGGTGGTACTTTCAGGTCGTCTACGCTAATAGACACTCCAGCCACCGTCGCATAACGAAAGCCAAGTTCTTTGAGGGAATCTGCAACGGTTGCGCTATGAGCCGAACCATACTCTGTAAAAGCCGAAGCCATCAGTTTTTTTAGACGACCTTTATCAACGATGTGGTTATAAAATTTCATGTCTGATTTTTCCGTTCTTAGCTATTAAAATTCTTGAGTTTTTAGGGGATAAAAGTTACGCCTATACCATCGCAGTCAAAGCCTCTTGTACCGTCTGGTTATAAATGATTCGACCGATAGTAGTGTCTATATACTGAGCAATTTCTTCTCCTTGAGCCGACTTCCTAACAAATCTTTGACGATAATATTCAATCTTGCTGCCATCAGCCAAATCTTCTGTTTCTATAATTTCCGTATCTGGTTCTTCTGTTTCTACTTCTCCGTCATACCTGAGCCAAACATGAGCATGAATATCTACCTGTCCTTGTTCATAGGCTTTGACCGCATCCTCTAAGTTGCCAAAACGACGACCTTTACCTTTTAAAGCATCAGGATTTTCCGCCGTTAGATAGTAGCAGCCCAAAACCATATCCTGAGATGGTGCCACAATTGGTCTTCCTGTGGCGGGAGACAAAATATTATGACAAGCCAACATTAGTAATCGAGCTTCTGCCTGTGCCTCTAAAGACAAAGGTACGTGAACCGCCATTTGGTCACCATCAAAGTCAGCGTTAAAGGCAGGACATACCAAAGGATGAAGTTGAATGGCTCTACCCTCTACTAAAATTGGCTCAAATGCCTGAATTCCCAAGCGGTGAAGTGTTGGTGCGCGGTTTAACATCACCGGATGCCCAGTAATCACCTCTTTTAATACTTCATAAACGCTAGAATCGTTACGCTGAATTAGTTTTTTAGCAGCTTTGATGTTGTTCACCATGCCACTATTAATCAGACGGTGGATTACAAAAGGTTGGAATAATTCGATCGCCATTTCTCTAGGCAAACCACACTGATAAATCTTTAGTTTCGGTCCAACCACAATTACCGAACGTCCCGAATAGTCAACTCGCTTACCTAACAAGTTCTGACGAAAACGTCCTTGTTTTCCTTCAATAATATCTGATAGAGATTTAAGAGGACGGTTATTTGCCCCAACTACAGTACGACCACGACGACCGTTATCAATTAATGCGTCTACCGCCTCTTGCAGCATCCGTTTCTCATTACGGACAATAATTTCTGGAGCAAGAATTTCTTGCAGTCTCGCTAAACGGTTATTACGGTTTATTACTCGACGATAAAGATCATTCAGGTCAGAAGTGGCAAAGCGACCACCATCTAACTGCACCATCGGACGCAAATCTGGGGGAATTACGGGAATAGCATTTAGTACCATCCATTCTGGACGAGAACCAGTAGCCACAAAGTTATCAATTACCCGTAGACGCTTAATTAGCTTGGCTCTTTTTTGTCCTTTGGCTTCGGCGATTTGTTCTCTTAGCTTTTCTGCTTCTTCTTCTAAAGCAACTTCTTCTAAAAGTCTTTGTACTGCTTCTGCACCGATACCAACCTCAACCCCAACTAATTCCGAGTCCTCGCTATAAAGCTGATCCTCAATTTCAATCCACTGATCTTCGGTTAAAAGTTGCTTGGCAGATAAATTACCCGCATTACCAGGATCGAGGACTACATAAGCATTAAAGTAAACCACCTGCTCTACATCTCGTAAAGGCATATCCAGCAAGATACTTAAGTAGCTAGGAATACCCTTGAGATACCAAACGTGGGTAACAGGCGCAGCCAGCTTAATATAGCCCATGCGATGACGACGCACCCGTGATTCAGTTACCTCAACTCCGCATCTTTCGCAGACAATACCACGATGGCGCACTCGCTTGTATTTGCCACAGTGACATTCCCAATCTTTAGCTGGCCCAAAGATTCGCTCGCAAAATAACCCATCCATCTCTGGCTTTAGGGTACGATAATTAATCGTTTCGGGCTTAGTCACTTCCCCAACTAACTGACCGTTAGGTAAAGTCCTTTCTCCCCACTGACGAATTCTCTCAGGAGAGGCAATACCAATTTTAACGTAATCGAATCTTTGTTCTATCTGGTTTCTCATTGATGACTAAAAATTAAGGGTTTTGGGAATAAAAAAGCTATCTGTTGCTAAGAAATGAAGGCTGAAGAATTATTTTCCTCATCCTTCATCCCTTATCTTTCATCCTTTATTAGACTTCTTCAATTGTTTCTTCTCGTTGCAAGGATTCATAGGTAGGTCGGTTAGGAGTACGACGAGGAGTATCTGCCATTAAATCTACTTCCACGTCACGGCTGCTACCATCGTCTAAAGCTTCAAGTTTATGTACCGCAATATCTAAGCCCAAGGACTGTAGTTCTCGCATCAATACTTTGAAGGATTCTGGTGTACCAGGACGGGGAATTGGTTTTCCTTTGACAATCGAATTTAGGGCTTCGTTTCGTCCCTGCATATCATCGGATTTAACTGTTAACAGTTCTTGCAGAGTATATGCCGCACCATAAGCTTCTAATGCCCATACCTCCATTTCTCCAAATCTTTGTCCACCCTGTTGTGCTTTACCACCCAGAGGCTGTTGAGTAACTAGAGAATAAGGACCGGTAGAACGAGCATGAATCTTATCGTCTACAAGGTGAACTAACTTGAGCATATAAGCTTTACCTATCGTTACAGGTCGATCAAATGCTTCGCCCGTGCGTCCATCAAATACCTGAATTTTGCCAGGATTATCCTCGTCATAGACCCAAGATTTACCCGGTTTCTTGGCAGCATCCTGGATTTTGCCGTGTACTGTTTCTCTTGATGCTTCTTTACCGTACATCTCATCAAAAGGCATCATTTTAAAGCGCATGGCTAAGTTTTCTCCAGCCCAACCCAAGAGACACTCAAATACCTGCCCGACATTCATTCGTGAGGGAACACCCAAAGGATTAAGCGCAATATCAATGGGAGTACCATCAGGTAAATAGGGCATATCTTCGATTGGTAAAATACGGGAAATAATTCCCTTATTACCATGACGACCAGCCATTTTATCTCCTACTTGAATCTTCCGTTTTTGCGCTACATAGATTCTGACAACCATGTTGGCACCAGGAGGTAGTTCATCACCTTGTTCTCTGGTAAACACCCGCACGTCTACAACTCTGCCTTTTTCACCGTTAGGAACTCTTAGAGAATTATCCCGCACGTCTCTGGCTTTTTCTCCAAAAATTGCTCTGAGTAGTTTTTCTTCAGGGGGTTGATCTGATTCTCCTTTAGGAGTTACCTTACCTACCAATATTTCTCCTGCTTCTACCCAGGCACCAACGTGAATAATGCCACGCTCATCAAGGTTGCGTAGGGCATCTTCACCAACGTTAGGAATCTCTCTAGTGATTTCTTCTGGTCCTAATTTGGTTTGCCTAGCTTCAATTTCAAATTTTTCGACGTGAATACTAGTGTAAACATCGTCATAAACTAGACGTTCGCTGATTAAAATCGCATCCTCATAATTATAGCCTTCCCAAGGCATATAAGCGATCAGAACATTTTGTCCTAGTGCCAATTCTCCACCTTCGGTAGAAGAACCATCTGCTAACACCTGCCCTGGCACAACGTCTTCCCCTGCGTATACCAGAGGTCGCTGATTTAAACAGGTATCTTGATTAGAACGCTGATATTTTTGTAGCTTGTAAGTAATTTCTTGTCCTGGGTCTGGGGCATAAAGTCCATTGTTGCCTTCTTCTACCCTAACTCTAACTACTTCTGCATCCACATAGGTGACAATCCCATGGGTACGAGATACAACTACCATTCCTGAGTCACGGGCAGCTTGGGCTTCTAATCCAGTTCCTACAAGAGGACGTTCTGGACGTAATAAAGGCACAGCCTGACGCTGCATATTAGAACCCATTAAGGCGCGGTTAGCATCGTCATGTTCTAAGAAAGGAATTAAGCTAGTGGCTACTGAAACGATTTGTACAGGAGAAATAGCGACATAATCTACTTCTTCTGGGTCGCAGGTCGAAAATTCTTGACGATAGCGAATGGCAATGGTTTGGCCTAAAATATAACCATCGTCATCGGTGGCTACGTCCCCAGGTGCAACTCTCATATCGTCTTCTTCATCGGCGGTGAGATATACAGGCTCATTTTCCCGCAATACACGACCGTTTTCGACTCGATAATAGGGAGTGGCAATAAAACCATAGGGATTGACGCGAGCATAAGTAGCCAAAGAACCAATCAAGCCAGCGTTTGGTCCTTCGGGAGTCTCGACAGGACAAATACGACCATACTGGGTAGGGTGAATGTCTCGCACTGCAAAACCTGCTCTTTCTCTGGTCAACCCCCCTGGTCCCAGGGCAGATAAACGACGCTTGTGAGTCAACTCTGCCAAAGGATTGGTTTGATCCATAAACTGAGATAGCTGAGAAGAACCAAAGAATTCTTTGATGGCTGCTACGAGTGGTTTAGGGTTAACTAAAGCTGCGGGGGTAAGGGTATTTGCTTCGCTTACCGTCATCCGTTCACGAATTATTCTTTCTAAACGATTTAAACCAACCCTGACTTGGTTCTGCAATAGTTCCCCTACCGAACGCACCCGACGATTTCCTAGATGGTCAATATCATCGGTACTACCGCCGTCAAATTCTAGGTTAATTAAATAGGCTACTGCTGCCAAAATATCTGTAGTAGTTAAAACTCTAGTAGTATCAGGAACAGTCAGACGGAGCTTTTTATTAATTTTATAGCGACCAACCCGCCCTAAGTCA
Organism: Chroococcales cyanobacterium; assembly: GCA_038259125.1. GTDB lineage: Bacteria > Cyanobacteriota > Cyanobacteriia > Cyanobacteriales > Xenococcaceae > Waterburya. The sequence goes on from JBBSPC010000029.1 coordinate 35,434, forward strand.
TAGCGTTTGGAATCAAAGAAACGGGATTCTAGTAGCTGCTGTCCACCACTGACGGTAGGAGGCTCACCAGGACGCAATTTACGATAAAGCTCTAGCAAGGCCTCTTCTTCGCTAGGATTCCCCTCTTTATCTAAGGTTTTTTGATAAAAGTCTGGATGGCGGATGCCATCGAGAATTTCATTATCGCTTAAGCCGATCGCCTTTAACAATACCTGAGCCGAGAGTTTACGAGTTTTGTCAATTCTGACCCAAACTAAACCATTTTTATCGGTTTCAAATTTTAGCCATGCTCCACGGTTAGGAATCAAAGAAGCAGAATAAGTACGACGACCATTTTTATCTGTCTCTGCCTTATAGTATACTCCAGGCGATCGCACGATCTGGTTGACAATTACTCTCTCTGCACCATTAATAATAAAAGTGCCGCGATCGGTCATTAAAGGTAAATCCCCGACAAATACCTCCATTTCCTTGATTTCTCCGCTCTCTTTATCAATCAAGCGAGTAGGAACATACACCTGCACGTTGTACGTACTATCACGGCGTTTTGCTTCCTCCATGGAATATTTTGGTTCTTTGAGCCGATAGTTTTCACCCATGAAATGTAGCTCAAATTTACCTGTATAGTCGGTGATCGGAGAAAAACTATTTAGTTCTTCAATTAATCCCTCTTCCAAAAACCAACGAAAACTAGAGCGTTGAATTTCAATTAAGTCTGGTAGCAAATTATAAGTCAGATTGTTCATGAAGATTATGGCTTTTGGTAATGTGTTTTAGCTTTTCTGCTGAGAAAAAACTGGTCAATTATAAATTAAAGTTAAATCTTAGTTTTATGCTTTGTTATCTAGCTTCAGATTAAATAAGCGACAGGCGTTTAGGGTTGTTTGTTCGGCTATGCCTTCAATTGAAGTTTGACGCAGGTTTGCCACCTGTTGGGCTACGTGCAGTACATAAGAAGGTTCGTTGGTTTTACCTCGCCACGGTACGGGTGCCAGAAAAGGACAGTCCGTTTCGACCAATAAGCGATCGCTAGGAACTGTTTTTGCTGCTGCCTGAACCTGCTGGGCGTTTTTAAAGGTAACAATACCGCTGTAGCTGATATAAAAACCTAAATCTAAAAACCACTTTGTTTCTATTTCGTTTCCTCCCCAGCAGTGCATTACGCCATTTACCGAACCTTCTGTTGCCCAAAAGTCGGTTAATACATCTTTTAGCTTTGACGCTGCCTCACGACAGTGAATAATTACGGGTTTATTTAATTCTTTAGCTATCCTTAATTGCTCTTGTAAAGCTAACACTTGCTTTGAATGGTTATCAGCTTTATAAAAGTCTAACCCCGTTTCCCCTATAGCTACCACTCGCTGGTCTGACGCTGCCAAATTCTTGATTTGCCCAGCAGTGTCAGCTTGCCATTTATCTACATCTAAAGGATGCAAGCCAACTGCAAATGACAATTCAGGAAAACGATTCGCTAAAGATTGTATTCCCTGAAATTCTTTTGGTTCCACACAAGAGTGTACTAAATGAACTACACCTGCTTCTTGCCAACGTTGCCTCAACGAGTCTAAATTCCCTTGAAAAACATCGAAATTGATGTGTACATGGGTATCTATTAACTGCATTTAAATTGGTGTATTGTTTGCTTGATAATTTTATGCCCACTAACCTGAGTCAGTAACCCCGAGCTTTAGACAAGCTCTGAAAAAAGAATTTTTTGTTTCACAACTAACATTATTAGCTATTAAGCTACGGTTGCCTTTTGCAAAACTCTAGCAATGCGTGCCTTTTTTCTAGCTCCATTATTTCGATGCAGCACTTTACGCTTAACGGCTTTGTCGATTTTGCTGTAGGCTGCGGACATTGCTTCATTAACGACCTCCATATTGGCTGAAGTTGGTTCGGCTGTGTAGGTTTCTACCGCACCAAAATACTTTTTGGTTAGAGTTCTTAGCGCCGACTTGTACGCTTTATTGCGCACGCGATTACGCTCTGATGTTCTGATACGTTTGATTGCCGATTTAGAATTAGCCACAGTTTTAAAAACAGAGATTTACTTCGTAAGTAATTTTGAAAGTATATATAGAAGACGGATTTTACAGTATATCAATTATTAGAAAATACTGTCAAGATAAAATCAAAATTCAAAATAATTTGGGGTTGAGCAGCAAATTGCTTAAAACTGGCAATTTGTTTAGAAACAGGCGAGTAGATATAGATTCACGTTAAGCTAAGAGAAGAGTATATTACTATAAAATTTTTTGTTTTTATAGTAGCAATTTTAGAAGCAAAAGCTTACTCTTGTATATTAGCTCAAATGGACATGGGGATCTCGATGCTGCGAATAATTGATCGGCAAAGTGAGGCACAAGCGGAATTAAGGCGTATTAGCGATCGCAACAACGGTGATGATATTCAGCCAAAGGAAGCTGTGGTTAGAGAAGTTATCACCAATGTCAAGAAAAATGGCGATCGCGCTTTACTTGAGTATACGGAAAAATTTGACCATCAAGTATACACTGCCAACCAATTGCGAGTCAGTGGTTCAGAATTGGATGCTGCTTATCAGCAAATATCTAAAGATCTGCTGCGTGCTATTCAATTAGCCAGCCAGAAAATAGAAGCATTTCATCGTCAGCGAGTTCCCAAATCCTGGGTACAGTTTGAAGAAGATAACGTAGTTTTGGGCAAACGCTATACACCTATAGATAGGGCAGGGCTATATATTCCTGGAGGTCGAGCATCCTATCCTAGCACAGTCCTGATGAATGCTATTCCTGCCAAGGTGGCGCAAGTTCCTCATATCGTTATGGTTACCCCTCCTGGTCAAGATGGCAAAATTAATCCTGCGGTATTGGTAGCGGCACAAGAAGCAGGAGTAGAGGAAATCTATCGTATTGGGGGGGCGCAAGCTATAGGTGCATTAGCTTATGGTACAGAAACTATTCCCAAGGTAGATGTAATTACTGGACCAGGAAATATTTACGTTACCTTAGCTAAAAAAATGGTTTACGGCACTGTAGGCATTGACTCCTTGGCTGGCCCTTCTGAAGTATTAGTTATTGCCGATGAGCAAGCCAATCCAGTTTACGTGGCTGCCGATATGCTGGCTCAGGCAGAACATGATCCGATGGCAGCTGCCATATTAATAACTACCGATCCTGTACTGGCAAAACAAGTGCAGCAGGAAGTTACCCAGCAGTTAGCCAATCACCCCCGTAAAATTTTAACTGAAAAGGCGATCGCTCATTATGGTCTAATAGTTATTGTTAATTCCTTAGCCGAAGCAGCAGAGCTTTCAAATTTATTTGCTCCCGAACACCTAGAGCTAGAAATAGCAGAGCCTTGGGACTTGATTGAGAAAATTCGCCATGCAGGGGCAATTTTTATCGGCAACTCTACTCCAGAAGCTACTGGAGACTATTTAGCAGGACCTAATCATACCCTCCCAACCTCAGGGGCTGCCCGTTACGCCTCAGCCCTAGGAGTAGAAACCTTTATGAAGCATTCGAGCTTAATTCAATATTCACCTAC
>JBBSPC010000030.1:0-37711 GCA_038259125.1 Chroococcales cyanobacterium
ATTATTACCCAACTGCCCTACCAAACCAATAAAGCCGCTTTAATTGAAAAGATTGACGATTTGGTTAACGATCAAAGAATAGACGGGATTTCTGATATTCGAGATGAAAGCGATCGCACGGGGATGCGGGTAGTGATTGAGCTTAAACGAGATGCCTATCCTCGTGTTGTGCTTAATAACCTTTATAAGCAAACTGCTGTACAAGCCAACTTTGGGGCAAATATGCTGGCATTGGTCAATAATGACCCTCAGTTACTTACTATTCGTCGCTTTTTGCAGGTATTCTTAGAATTTCGGGTCGAAGCAATCACTAGAAGGACTCGCTACCAGCTTCGCAAAGCCGAAGAGAGAGATCATCTGTTACAAGGTTTATTGATTGCTTTAGAAAATATTGACGCCATAATTGGACTAATTAGGGGTGCAGCAGATACCGCCACCGCGAAAGACGAGTTGATTGAGGGGTTTGGTTTATCTTCAACTCAAGCAGATGCCATTTTACAAATGCAGCTGCGTCGTCTAACTGCCTTAGAAGCAGAAAAAATTCAGGCAGAACATGAAGACTTGCAGACGCAAATTGCCGACTTAAACGATATTTTGGCGCGCAAAGAACGAATTGAAGAAATCATTGAGTCGGAACTAACTACAATCAAGAATGTTCATGCTACTCCTCGTAAAACTGAAATTGTTCAGGGAGAAGGGGAACTATTAGATAAAGACCTAATCGCCAATGAGCAGTCGGTGATTCTGCTGACTGAGCAAGGATATATCAAGCGAATGCCCATAAGTACCTTTGAAGCTCAAAGTAGAGCAACCAGAGGTAAAGCTGCTGCCAAGATGAGGGAAAACGACGGCGTAGAACACTTCATGACCTGTTGCGATCATGATAAAGTTCTGTTCTTTAGCGATCGCGGGGTGGTATATTCCTTCTATGCCTATCAAATTCCTGCTACCTCGCGCACGGCTAGGGGAATTCCTTTGGTGCAGATGTTGCCCATTTCTCAGGCAGAAAAAATTACCTCGCTGATTGCAGTAAGCGAGTTTACTGAAGATGAATACTTAATTATGCTCACCCGCAAGGGCAATATCAAAAAAACTGCTCTCTCAGCTTTTGCTAATATTCGCTCTAATGGCTTAATCGCTATCTCCCTACAGCCAGAAGATGAACTACGGTGGGTGCGTTTAGCCACGGACGAAGATAGCGTGATTATTGGTACACGTCAAGGAAAAGCAATTCACTTCAAAACGAATAAACAGCAGTTGCGTCCTTTAGGCAGATCCACCAAAGGCGTTAAATCTATGAAGCTTAGGGGTAAAGATGAATTAATCAGCATGGATATTATTCCTGCACAGATCGTTGCCACTATAGCTGAGACAGGAGATGAAGAAGATGAAGACAACGGCGAAGATCTGATTGTTAATGAAGAAATAGATCAAGGACCTTGGTTACTAGCTATTACCAATAACGGCTATGGCAAAAGAGTTCCTATTGCCAAATTCCGCCTGCAAAATCGTGCGGGTATGGGAGTACGAGCTATTAAGTTCAAATCAAAAGATGATTGCTTAGTAGCAATTGATATTGTCAATCCAGATGATGAACTAATGATCGTTACCAATCGAGGTATCATGATTCGTCAGGCGGTAAAAGCAATATCTTTACAGTCTCGTAATGCTACTGGAGTTAGAGTTCAGAGACTAGATAAAGATGATGCGATCGCTGCTGTTGCTCCCGTACCACCTCTAGAAGAAGGTGAAGAAGAAGAACTTTAAAACTCGCTCCGCTCAAATAAGCTTTTAGCTCTTTGAGCGGGCGTAGAATATGTTCTTAAACTTAGAGCATTAGTTGTACGGTTAAACAATTGTGTCGATGGATAACAATCTCGTAGGACAAATTATTCAGGGACGTTATTACATCGTCAGTCAACTGGGAAGAGGCGGTGTTGGAGTCACTTTTTTGGCAGAAGATAGACAGTGTTTTAATAGCCCTTGCGTAGTCAAGCAGCTAAAACCAAAATTGGCAAATGCTAAAACTCTAGAAATAGCTCGACGGCTGTTTAATCGCGAAGCAGAAATCATGAATCGCTTAGGAGACTGCGATCGCATTCCGCGCTTGCTAGCTTATTTTGAACACAACCAGGATTTTTTTCTGGTTCAGGAGCTAGTTGAAGGGCATGATCTAAGTCAGGAAATAATTGCCGGTCAACCTTGGTCGGCAGACAAAGCGATCGCTTTGCTCAAGGATATTCTGGAAGTTTTGATGTTTGTTCAGCAGAACAATGTTATTCATCGTGATTTAAAGCCCTCAAACTTGATGCGTGGCGATCGAGATAAAAAAATTATCTTGATCGATTTTGGCTCAGTTAAGCAAATAAGTACGCAAATTATTAATCCAACAGGAAAACCTAATCCTACTGTAGCAGTTGGTACTAGATCCTATATGCCCATCGAGCAAATGATGGGACATCCGGGGTTTTATAGCGATATTTATGCTGTTGGGGTTATTATTATCCAAGCTTTAACAGGAGTTCATCCTCGCAATTTGACGGTTGATGAAGATAATGAAATCATCTGGCGTAATAAACTCGATCATCAGGTAAATTATCAACCGCGATTTTTAGATATTTTAGATACTATGGTGCGCCGTCGTCACCAGCAAAGATATACTTCGGCGCAAGGTGTACTATCAGATTTAGAACAGTTAGGCACACTAACAAACAATGATAAAGCAACAATTTTGGTTGCTAATTCCACCTCATCTCATTCACCAAGAAAAGTTCAGGCTGTTGGGAAAATTGAGCGCGAAACAAAAACCATTAGCAGCCAAAGCAGTACTTGTCAAAATGCCCCTCATAGTTTACCTACAAGAGCTAAGTCTAAAAAATCAAAGTTTAAAACAATTTTGGCGATCGCTTGCGTTCCAGCGTTGCTAGCTGCTGTCTCAGGAGGATGGGTACTGTTCCAAAAATTTAATTCACAGCCAAAGTTTCAACTATCTCTGTATAAAAATCTTGACCAAGGTTTTCAAGTAGATTATCCTGAACCATGGCTAAAGCAGAATCGAGACGATTTTTTTACTACAGGAGTTGTCTTTTTGGCACCTTTAGATGGCGATCGCGATAAATTTAAAGAACAAGTTAGTGTCTTGGTAGAAAACTTGTCTGGAAAAACTTCTTTAGCAGAATACACCGATGAATCGATTGCGGAAATCAAAAAGCTTTCTGATCCCAAGGTGGGCGATGCTCAGACAGTTGATTTGGGAGGTCGTGAAGGACGGCAAGTCGTCTATCATGGAGAAGAAAACGGTTATCCCGTAGAGAGAATGCAAGCTTGGTTGGTAAAAAATAACCAGGCTTATATATTTACCTATACGGCTCAACCAGAAAACTACGATAGCTATTTACCTACAGTTGAGAAAATGATTGAATCTTTTACAGTTATTAGCAATTGACAATTTGACTGCGGAAGGCGGTGAACGCAGTAAATAGCTGTAGATATTGGAATATTAATTTTAATAGCTCAGTTCTGTTGACAATCTCAGAGATGAATATGTTACTATTATTGAGCAAATCTGGGTCATTAGCTCAACTGGATAGAGCAACGCCCTTCTAAGGCGTAGGTTTCAGGTTCGAGTCCTGAATGGCCTGCTAAGCTAAATTTATTAGGATACAAGGAATTTATTAGATCCGAGAATAATATTTTTATTACTCTTTTGTGTCTTTATGTTCTCGATCATATATTTGCAGCAAAAAGTTAGTTCTCGAAAAATATTCTTTCCAACTTAATTTCTAGTTCAAAGGGAAGTTGAAAATAGATTGCTGCTTGAGAATTATCATAAATTTTCTCTTCATATAAACTATCTTTCAGTTCGAGAGAGACGAATTTTTTATCTAGCGGATCGATAATCCAATAATATTTAATACCTCTAGCAGCATACTCAGATCTCTTCTTGAACGGCGCATTCGCGCTCCTAGTCCCGAAGGGACTTTGAGGCGTTAGCCTCTGTGTCGCTCATGGGGCAAAGCCAAGGCGCGTTTTGAGTAGGAAGCTACCTGCGGGGAGTACCCCTCCTTTGGTCACTCAAAAGCCGCCGTCCCAAGACCGCGCTGCATCGCTTATAACGGTAATCTCGGTTACGATTTTCCTTACCTAGAGAAACCATTTCTACGGCTAACATCGGTGGTGGCATATCCAGGGTTATAGTCGAACGCTGGTACTGTGCCAATTCTCTAGTTCCTTGAGAAGTCAGTACAATTAGGTCAGGAACTCTAGCAGTGACTCTACTGCCGCTAATAATAATTTCAGCTTTATTCGTAACTTGTTGATAGGAAATTACCTTAACAATTTCGGATACTGTAAAGGATTATTATCACACTTTAACTACCTTTCGCGATCGCAGTTTGTTTTAAACATCAATGCAACTCTTAAAAGAGTTTCTAATGATTTAAAATTATGCTGTTTAAGAGAATACTAGCCATATCAACTTTAGTAATTCTAAGCTGTGGATACACTCAGGTAGCCCAAGCTTGCGAAGATAGATTGACCCGTGCTGCTTTTGGCAGTCTTGAAAAAAAAGATTTAGATGAATTAAAGAGACGATATAGTAGTACGTCAGTGAAGTTTGAACATGACAACGTGTTAGATCTTGAGGATGTTCAAAGTATTTTAGGATTTTTGGGTAAACAAACAAAAACTACTAATAATGGCAGAATTGAACATCGAATTTGGATCGATTACGAAAACTGTAATCGTCAAATTAAAGCATCATTTAGCGATCGCGAATTAGTCAAAATTAAAATCTACGGTTTTTAATTTATTGCGCTCTGATAAAGATTGTAATGGCAAAATGATTTGATGTCCTCACAATCTTTATTTGAGATATTATGAATTTTTGCGATTGATTAATCGTCAACAAACATATTGAATTTGTTCTACTATTTGCTCGATACTCGTTGCTGGTTCAAGACAAGATGAACCTTGGCAAACTAAAGCAACTGAATCATCAGGTAACTCGTCCTCTACTCTGAAGACACTAGTGGGCAAGTAATAAGAACTTAGCTGTTTTATGTTGTCAATGCTAGTTTTAACGCTTGTGCCATGTAAAAACCAATCTAATGCCGTAAATAAACTAGGACAAGCTGTAGGAAATTTTTCCATCACAGAACTAAAAGCCTGTAGTCCTTTTTGCGCCTGCTCTAAATATTCTAAATTGTCTGTTAAAAGTGAAAGGCGCACTAAGTTAGAGATCGCCACTCCGTTAGCAGATGGTGTAGCATTATCCATATAGCTACGTTCTCGTACTAGTAGCTCTTTTCCCGCATCGGTAGAGTTATTATAATATCCGCCTACTTCAATACCCCAAAGTAATTCATCAAATTCATTTTGAATTCTGATGGCGTGTTTTAACCACTGTGGATCATCTGGACAAGCAGCCTGTAAATCTAACAAGGCTTTGACTAAAAAAGCATAGTCTTCTGACTGTGCAGGTACTGTTGCCATTCCATCATAGTTAAGTCGTTGCAATCTACCTTCTAGCCACTGATTTTGCAAGATGAACCGAATTGCATTAGTAGCTAGGTCTAAATAAGATTGCTCTTTGAATACAGCATAAGCCCTAGCTAACCCTGAAATTGCTAAACTATTCCAGGCTGCGATCACTTTTGTATCGGTAACAGGGGGAATGCGTCCTAACCAGTCTTTAGTTTTGGCTTCTTGGTTATTTTTAGCAGGGGAGAATGTAATTATATCCTTTGGATGCTGTCCGTAGCGTACTGTAAATAGCTTTTCTAAAGCTTGTTCTAAACTATTGGATAATATGTCGCTTCCGAAACGCTGTAAGACATTTTTGCCTTCAAAATTGCCTTGAGGTGTAACTATAAATTCTTGCTGTAATTCGGCTAATTCTGACTCATTGAGTATAGATTCTAATTCTGCATAACTCCAGACATAAAAATCACCTTCTTCTGGCTCTAGTTCATCGGTCGTGGTAAAGTTATCGGCATCTTGAGCAGCATAAAAGTAACCTTGAGGACTAGTCATTTCTCGCTGTAGCCATTCTACTGTACTTGCGATCGCTCTTTGAATTGCAGGCTGCTGTACGCCATTACTCCATAAATTAGCTAAATACTCTAAAATTTGCCCATTATCATAGAGCATCTTTTCAAAATGGGGTACTGTCCAGGTATTGTCTACGGTGTAACGATGAAATCCTCCCCCTACGTGATCGTATATGCCTCCCAAAGCCAAATCTAGTCCGCGCTGTTGAGATAATGTTTGAGGATCATACTTAGATTCTTGTTCAAATCTACTACCATGTAAAGCAATAGTAGAGTAGGGAATCATCGGGAAACTAGGACGACCAGGCTCATTAGGCTGTAGTACCGCGGTATTAACACTAATTCCCTGATGCAGTAGATCTTTGGTTAAAGTATTTACCTGATTAACTGGTAACAAAGTTGATTGCTGAAGATTACCTAAAATTTCCGTCTTAAAAGCTGCCAGTTTTTCTGGTTCATGGTCATAAAAACGCCGTATTGCTTTAAGAATTTCTAGAAATCCTGGACGACCATATTTAGGTTCAACAGGGAAATAAGTTCCACCGTAAAACGGCACTAAATCTTCAGGATTGAGAAAAATATTCAGAGGCCAACCACCTTGTCCAGTCATCATCTGTAATGCCTGCATATAGATGCTGTCGATGTCTGGTCTTTCTTCTCTATCTACTTTAATTGGCAGAAAATTAGTGTTAAGATAATCGGCGATCGCCCTATCAGAAAAAGCCTCTCCTTCCATTACCGTACACCAGTGACAGCTAGAATAACCAATAGAAAGGAAAATAGGTTTATTCTCTTTTTTTGCTTCGGCTAATGCCGAGTCACACCAGTACCACCAGTTAATCGGATTTTCAGCGTGTTTTTGTAAATAAAGGCTTTGAGTTGATTGGAGATGGTTAGTCATTTAAAGTTTAGTAATCAATAATAAGTAAGTTAGGGGCGATACTCTTCGAGAAGGCTTCGCCAACGCGAATTGCCCGTACATCAGTAATCAAGAAGCTCTTTTGATTTGTTATAGGCTAATTTTTGTTCTGGAGTTGCAGCAGCCAGACATTCAGCGTGTATTTGTTCTAGACTGGCAATATAATCTTGATTTTTACTCAGAACAGTATTGGCTTTAGATGAAGTTATAGTAACTAACTGCGCTCTTAGGGGAAGTTTACCAAAGACTGCTAAACGTTGTTCAATTGATGCCATAAATTTAAGTAAGTAAGCCAAATTGTGCGTTTGCCAAGTTTATTTAAAATGTAATCGCCAGATTATAGATGTAATGTAATGTAATTTGATTGATGATTAACTTTATTGCTAATGACGTATGCGGATTTAATGATTTAAGTTTATTATCGCTACAGTAAGATTTAATCATCATTAAATCAAATATTTAGTTATTCTTACCATGAGGGTCAAAAATGTATGTTTTGCTCTAACTATCAATTTAGTAGCTTTTCTTAAGCCTAGTTTAAGTTTTGCTTTACCCCCAGCCCAAGATATTCCAGAGGAAAGATTACGTACAGAAATTATTCTTGAAGGGCGATCGCCAGTAGACGGAAAACCTCTATCTGCGCGGGAATACGAAGAACTACAGGCACGGTTGGCTCAAAGTGCTTTTCCACCTAAGATCGATGCTGATATTCAACAATTAATATTCTTGTTACAAATCCGAAAATTGATTAAAACTATAATTCCTTTCTATTAACCCTTTTTATCTAAAAATCAATAAACTTTTTATATATTGCTGATAAATAGTTAAAGTATGTATACAAATGTTTTAAAAAAATCAACAAAATAAACTTGGCTGTTTAACCAGCGTCATCTGTCGTCTAGGCAACAGGCTTTTTTAACAAATTCACTGTCAGTAAATACCTAAGTACTACTACTTTAATGTCTTCAACCATTGCTCCCGAACAAGTCAATCAGATCGTCCACAATCTTCATCATAATCCTTTTGAAATATTAGGTCGCCATCCTAATGAACAAAACGACAAAGTAGAAAGTTGGGTAATTCGAGCTTATCTGCCTGATGCTAGTGCTGCTTGGGTAGTTTGCCCAGAAGAAAGAACAGAATATCCCATGAAGTCTATGCACAATCCTCACTTCTTTGTGTGTGTGGTGCAAAATCCGAACCTAGCTAATTATCAGCTACGCATAAAAGAAGGAGAAAATGAGAGAGTCATTTACGACCCTTATGCTTTTCCTTCGCCTAGAGTTACTGATTTAGATATTCATTTGTTTGCTGAAGGCAATCATCATCGTATTTACGAAAAGTTAGGCGCACATCACACCAAGATTGATGGTGTTGAAGGCGTGTATTTTGCCCTCTGGGCTCCTAATGCTCGTAATGCTTCTGTGCTGGGTGATTTTAACAGTTGGGACGGCAGAAAACATCAGATGCGCAAAGGAAGCAGTGGTATTTGGGAATTATTTGTCCCTGAACTGACTATCGGTACGGCATATAAATATGAAGTAAAAAACTGGGATGGACACATTTACGAAAAGTCTGATCCCTATGCTTTCCAACAGGAGGTTAGACCCAAAACGGCTTCTATTGTTGCCGATCTTGATAGCTATACTTGGAATGATGCAGAATGGATGGATAAGCGTCGCCATAGTGTGCCTTTAGATCAGCCTATTTCTGTCTATGAGCTTCATCTTGGTTCTTGGATGCACGCCTCAGCGAATGAACCAACAAAATTACTATCAGGTACATCAGAACCTGTAAGTGCCTCAGAATCAAAAGATAACGCTCGTTTTTTGAGCTACTACGAATTAGTTGAGCGATTAATTCCCTATGTCAAAGAGTTGGGCTATACACATATTGAACTTCTGCCCATCGCTGAACACCCTTTTGATGGTTCATGGGGATATCAGGTTACAGGTTACTATGCTCCTACCTCTCGCTATGGTAATCCCGAAGATTTGATGTATTTCATCGATCAGTGTCATAAAAACGACATCGGGGTAATTATAGACTGGGTTCCTGGTCATTTTCCTAAAGATGGTCACGGTCTAGCGTTCTTTGATGGTACTCATCTATACGAACACGCAGATCCTCGTAAGGGTGAACACAAAGGATGGGGAACGTTAGTCTTTAATTACGGTCGTAACGAAGTCCGTAACTTTTTAGTTGCCAACGCCTTATTTTGGTTTGACAAGTATCATATCGACGGTTTTAGAGTAGATGCAGTAGCTTCTATGCTTTACCTCAATTACTGTCGTGAAGATGGAGAATGGGTTGCTAACGACTACGGCGGTTGTGAAAACATCGAAGCTGCTGACTTTTTGCGTCAGGTCAATAGTTTATTGTTTAGTTATTTCCCTGGAATACTTTCGATTGCCGAAGAATCCACTTCTTGGCCAATGGTATCTTGGCCCACCTATACAGGTGGCTTAGGCTTCAACATGAAGTGGAATATGGGTTGGATGCACGATATGTTGGATTATTTCCACATGGATCCTTGGTTTCGTCAATTTCATCAAAACAACCTTACTTTTAGTATGTGGTATCATCACACTGAAAACTATATGCTGGCACTGTCTCACGATGAGATTGTCCACGGTAAAAGCAATATTATTGGCAAAATGCCAGGGGATGAATGGCAAAAATTTGCCAATGTCCGTTGTCTATTTGGCTATATGTTTGCCCACCCAGGTAAAAAGACCATGTTCATGAGCATGGAATTTGGTCAGTGGAGTGAGTGGCATGACTGGGTAGATTTAGACTGGGATTTACTACAGTTCAGTTCACATAAAGCTTTAAAACATTTTTTTAGTGACCTTAATAGAATCTACAAAAGCGAACCTGCCTTATACAGTCTTGACTTTGAGGAAGAAGGTTTTAAATGGATTGACTGTAGCGATAATCGTCATAGCGTCGTAGCATTTATTCGTCGTGGCAAAGATAATAACGAGTTTGTAATTGCAATATGTAACTTTACTCCTCAACCCCATAGCCACTATCGTATTGGCGTTCCTGAAAAAGGTTTTTATACCGAAATTTTGAACAGCGATGCTAGTAAGTATGGCGGTAGCAACATGGGTAACTATGGCGGTAAGTGGACTGATGAGTGGTCTTGTCACAATATGCCCTATTCCTTAGACATTTGCTTACCGCCTCTGGGTGTGTTGATCTTTAAAATAGACCGTGAGAAAACTCAAGCAGCACTCAAAGGTAATTAGATCCTAAAGATGAATTAATAAAGACAGATCGTGTTTGGGTAAGGGCGATTCGTGAGACAGTTGCGGTGGGTCGAGACCCCGCGTCGCCGTCAGAGCGGGTGGAAACGGCTCTGTTTAAGAGCCTTGTTCCACACCCGCTAGCAAGGGAATGCTTTCCGATGTCGAACCCGAAGGGCGAATCGCCGTTACGGGATGTGTCGCATTCTTTTTTCTATTTGGTATGAGACAGCTATTCGACGATCGCCCTGCGCCTTGCAGAGATTGATTTGGCTTCAATAAAGATATTTTGAATTTCTGTGTGTTGCTTACGAATCGAAGTTTCCAGACGTTCAACGGCGATCGCTAATTCTCCTGTCTCTAAATCTTCGGCAAATTCTATTTCTAGGTTAAGCAATATTTCTTGAGGACCAAAATGCAGAGTCAAAACTTTAATTACTTTATCTACGGCAGGATCGTCTTTAGTAATTTTTCTGATGCTGGCTACTGTCTCAGGACTTGCACCTTCGCCAATTAACAAACCCTTGCTTTCAGAAGCCAACAAAATTGATACTCCACATAAGATAACGCCGATAACAATTGAAGCAACTCCGTCTAAATAGACGTTGCCCAGCAAGTGTCCACTCAAGACACCCAGAAAAGCAACAAACAAACCAATTAAAGCAGCAGTATCTTCAAATAGGATCGTAAAAACCGTAGGATCTTTACTGGCGCGAATTGCTGTCCAAAAGCTGTCTTCGTTTTTACTGGTACTGGCTAAAAATTCTTGTAAAGCCACGTTCCAAGAATAGCCCTCAAAAATTACCGCTAACCCTAGTACTACATAATTCCAAAAAGGATTGGTTAATGGTTCAGGATAGCGAACATGATTTATTCCCTCATAAATTGACATTCCACCACCAATGGCAAAAATGAACAAGGCAACAATCAATGTCCAGAAATAAAGCTCTTGTCCGTAACCAAAGGGGTGACTGTCATCTGCTGGCTTCTTACTAAGGCGAATACCTAATAACAGCAAAAGTTCATTGCCCGTATCAACTACCGAGTGAATTCCTTCAGAGAGCATGGCAGAACTACCTGTAATAGAGGCGGCAATGAATTTGATAATTGCGATCGCAAAATTCGCAGCCATTGCTGCATAGATTGTTTTTTTAGCCGAACCAGACATTAGTTTTTTAAATACTTATTTAAGAATAGAGCTTGCAACTATCTTAAGCCGAAACTCCACAGGTATTAATGAGACTTAAACTATAAGCATTTAATTTGACGAGCGACCCCGCGTCGGCGTAAGACGCAAGGGAATGCGCGAGTTACTTGTTGGCGGTGGTACATCTGGTTGTGATGGTTGCCATTGCAGCCATTTTTGCATCTGTTGTAATTTAAAGGGAATTACTTGATGCACATTGGTTTCGAGTTCTGACCAAGCATAAAAATATTCCTTGAACTCTGGTAGAACACAATAGACAGCTGAGTCCACAGGTACTTTTTTAGTTTGATGAATCATATAGCTATATAGAGCCACCTGTGCCAACTGTGCGGAAGGATCGACAGGAGCATAAGTTTTCAATTCAACGACACGAAGGCTATTTTGGCTGTAATCGTAAATTAAACAATCTAATTTTCCAGCTATTGGCTGTTGTGTACCATTGGGTAAATTGAAATCATGTTGCAATTTGTATTCTGAAGAGATGAAAGTGCGCTCAAACAGCTTATCTGCGTCGCAATAGGCGCGATTGTTAATTAATAATTCAGCCCACTTTTCAATTAAATTTCTAATTCCTTGCCAAACTCGATCTAGTGCAGGAGCTAAATTAGGTTTAGTTTGAATTGTTGGCTGTAGATAGTGAGGGAAAAAAACCAGACTGTAGAAGATATTTTGCATCTGAGAAGCGATCGCCTCTACTTTCAATTGCTTGGCTGATGGCTCAAATAAAGCTTTGAATTGAGATTCTTGTTTAGTTGTGGTAATAAAATCATTAGCTAGCTTGTGAAAAGTATTACCAATACCAAAAGTGCCAGATTTTGGCACAAATAAAGTTTTGCCACCAAAATGCTTACTTACATAAAACAATCGCGGACACTCAAAAGCAACCCGAACATCGGTAACGCTAAAAGAATCTGGCTGTAGTAAAAGCATATCTGGCTTAAATTCTAATAAACGATGATGAACCTTGGCTAAATAAACCGTGTCCATCTTGGCATACTCGATTTGTTCTCTACTAAGAGGTCTTTTGCCCCAGTCGCTTCCCTGTTCATTGGCGATTTCTGCTTGAGGAAAGTTACACAGTTCGACAGCAAGGGTCTTTAGTTTGAGGTTGCTAGTTCCCAAAACTTTTTTAGAGATTTGTTGCGCGATTTTATAGGTACAAGTAATATTTTTGGCTTGTTCTTTTCCGCCAAGATATCTTAAATCGAAGCTAGCATTATGAAAAACTTTTTCAATGCGAGCATTTGCCATAATTTGATTGATAAATTCTGACACTATTTCTGGCTTGTCTAAAACATCAAGGATATAAGTTGATTCTCCTGTCAGATCTTGGGGATCGGCTAATACTTGAATTAGAGATAATCGGGGATGTTTAGTCTGCCAGTCAGCTATTTCCGTATCCAGCCATAAAGTTTCAAAAGCTGTAATCTGGTTAATGAAGGCGCGAATTTCTTTGGCTGTCTCTAGATAGCATGAATTTGCCGAGTCCGAAATAGATTCATCATCTTCTTCATAAGCATAAAATTCCATTTCTGCTACTTCGGGGTCAAAATCATCGGGAAATTCTGTGTCTTCGTCGTAGATAGCACCTTCAAACCTTGTACCTTCAAGATTTGCACCCCGTAAATCGGCTTCAATTAGACAAGAATCCCTGAGATCGGCTTCAGCTAAGTTAGCTCTAGTTAGGTTTGCACCTCGCAAGTCCGCAGCAACTAAGCAAGCATGACTGAGATTAATACCCTGTAAATCGGCTTCAAAGAGGTTAGCCTTACTCAAATCTTCTTTACGAAAATTCCTTTCCCCTGCTTCATACTGCTTCAGCAAGTGGATAATTTTAAATCCTCTTCTGCTAGGATGCTTTAGACTCACGGGGTCATTATCTCCAATAATCTCCCAATTGAGAGCAGAGCAAGCTTGAATATCTTCTAGCCACAAACGCAGAATTTCTTTGGCTTCTGAGTCGGTTTGAGGCAAAGGAAACCACGATCTGTTGCCATTACATGACCACTCTAACTGGAAGCCACCTGCGGGATAAAAACAAGTATCCCACATCCCTTGAATGTAGTCTTTAGTTTCACTATCTTGGAGGATAAAATACCCTGTAAAACGACTAACCCCTTCTTGGATAATATATTGAGCTTCTTGATACAGTTCATCAATTACTCGTTCGAGATCGGCAATACTAGGATCGCTAATAGTTTCTTCATCGGCAGACTTGGGACGATAGATTAAGGTTAATTCTCTGTCTGTATTCTCTTCATCCTCAGTATATATCTCTGTTGCATTAGCAACAGCCACTTCAATTGCTATCTGGGCGTTTTCCCGCTCGCCCTGTCTCTCAAATAGTATGGCTGCTTGTTCGTAATCTTTATAAGCAGCTAATGCTTCCCCTAATTCTCGATATGCCTCTCCTCGCATAAAATAAATAAAAGGATGAGCCGAGTTTTCTTCTTCAATCGCCTCATTTAAGTAAGCGATCGCCTGTTGATAGTCTTTTTGTGCGATCGCTTCTGTCGCGTGTTTAAGATATTCTTGTGCTTGGGTGAAAGCTGCTGATTCCCTATCTTTGCCCAAAAAGTTACCTAATTTTTTTCCTATTCCTCCTAACCAGGAATTATCTCGCTCTTCTGGTAAATTTGATTGATTTTTGGCTGATTCTGCTTCAATTAAATTCAACAGTACTGCTTTAATGGTATTTGCAGATATATCGTCTCGGTGTTGAAGGAGTTTTATTCCTTGCTGCCAATTAGCGATCGCCTTATCACTTTGTTTTATTTCCGAATATGCTTTACCTCGATTTTGGTAGATGGCAATTATTTCGGGATCTAGTTGTATTGCTTCGGTATAATCGGCGATCGCGCTGTCGGGTTTGCCTATTTTAATATGAGTATTGCCTCGATTTACATAAGCCTCTAAATACTCAGGTATGAGGCGAATTGCTTCAGTGTAATCTTTGATTGCTTGTTGTCGATCGTCTAGTTTGGCATGAGTATATCCTCGCTCGAAAAAATACTCGCCATCGCTAGAATCAAGCTTGATCGCTAGATTAAAATCAGCTAGTGCGCTTTGATAGTTTTCTAACTGCTGCTTTGCCAAACCTCGTAGAAAATACAGGTATGGTAACTTAGAATCTAAATCGAGTGCTTTGGTATAGTCAGCGATCGCTTCTGAGTAATTATTTAAAATCCAATGATAGTGACCTCTCCCAAAATAAATTTCAACCGTTTGGCAACCCAAACTAATAGCGACATTGCAATCAGAAATTGCTCCTTGATAGTTGTTTAACTTGGCTTTTACTTGGCTTCTTAAATCATAGTATTCCGCATCTTCAGAATTAAGCTCGATCGCTCGATCTAAATTTGTCAGTGCTTCGGGGTATAGTTCCAGTTGTCTCAAAGCTTCTCCCCGCAGATAGTAAGCAGCTGCACAATCTGGTTTTAATTCAATAACAGAAGTCAGAGATTCAAAAGCATTGTGGTATTCTTTTCGTTCTAAATAAGATATGCTTTTTTGCATCAGCAGAACAAACTGAATCATTTTTTACCTCCTGGTACTGCTTGAGGAATCAAGCAAATTAATCGCTCTTTTGGTTTGGCGTTAGGATTGACAAAGGATATTTTCTGCTCTTTAGCTAGTTCTTGAATCAGATTTTCTATTGTTGCTTCTTTTATCTCAGCAAACTGACTTTTAGCTTGTTGAATTAATGTTTGTTGTCCTAGTAAATGATGATGTTTTACTAGATTGAGCAGAAATTCTTTTACTTCTATAAGTATTGCTGGCTCTTTTCCAGTTCCTCGATCTGGCTTGATAATAGGAATGGCAGGAACAATTTCTAAATCTTGTAATAAACGACATTGATGTACAATTTTTGTTTCGCAAACTAATTTTTCTAAATCGGTTAAGCTTAAAGGCTTAAAATTTAAAACTAAATCCCCTGACAGAGCATCATTAACTAACTTTTGATAAGTCTTTAAATAATGAACAGATTCTAAACTTGGTTTAATATGATAGTTGGATGTATTATTAAAGATTTCCTGATATATTTTATATCCTTGATTATTACTTTTGCCTAAAGTTTCTGCTCTAATCATAATTAAAGTAATATTCTTATGTAAGCTAAGTACTTTTGTACAGGCTTTCATGGCATAAGAAAAACTTTTTAAGTTAGAATCTTCATTCCACAACACACCAACCTGTTTAGATAGATCTAATGACTGATAGCTAAAAGAATAACTAGAATATTTACTGGATAAAAATTTTGGTTTTATCTGCTTGACCCCTAAAACACTCATGGCGGAAATTAAGATTTCAATCAGTTCTGGGGAAGACAATTGCCGAAGGTGAGAATTTTTATCTTTAGTTTTATTAAATTCATCTTGCCAAAGAAGTTTAAAAGCTGCCGAAAGATCTGATGTTGATGGTTTTGCATCATCTTCTTCTGATATTCCTGAATAACCTGTAGACTTATATTTTTTATACAGTATTCCGCCAAAGCTAAGAGAATTTCGTAAATTTGCTTTTCCTCCCAGATATTTAGCTTCTAATTGTTGCTTATCTAAAGGTGCAATAGATGAATTTGGTTTAGGATTTATTTGAACATGAATGGGATATAATCTACTTGCCCAAAGAGCTTTTACTTGTTCTAAATTAACTTGTTTTAAAACAATTTCTCGATCAATTCGAGCCAGATCGGACTGAGGAATTGTGTTTTGGCAAATTTTCCATTTATCTTGAATAATACTAATAATTACTAAAAAGTTTTTTAAATTATTATTATGAAATGCAGTATTAATATTAAAAATTGAACTAATATCTAAAGAACCGTCTAAAGATCTAGAAGAAAGTTCTACTTGATCGAAACATAGAACAATAGGTTTATTATCAGCAGAAATTTGCCCAAAATTACCAATAATACCTTTAGCAGCCTCTTCTGTATCAATCATGCTGCTGACTCCTAAAAGTTTTAGCTCATCTTCGCTAATGCTATTGCCTCGCAACCAGTCACAAGCAGAGAAATATAAATCTGGGTTAGCTAGTTCGTATAAAACAGCGAAAAAATCTCTAGGTTGATAAATTCCAGTAGGATAAATATTTCTAAGTTCGTGGATAAAGTGATTTTTCGCGCCGAGAATCCTTTTTTTAATCCCACCATCACTATAAGCAGATAAGCCTTTTAACCACAGGAGTAACTGAGACTCTTTTTCCCCTTCAGGAATGTGCATCAAACCATCAACAGTATGGCCGAGAGTGTGTCGCCAAATATAATCTTGAACTAGACAAGGCTCAATATAAACAAAAAAAGCTCTATTATTTAGGTTTTTTTTGAGACGACTTAATAAATAGCTTTTACCACAACCAGAATCCCCCGTAAGCAAAATACTACGAGTACAACGATCTCGAATAACGTGTTGAAGAGTATCTCGGATTTGAATTATTGCTTCTTGATGAATTGATTCAACAGTTGCGCTTGAGGGTTGTTGGTTTTCTGTCCAAAAGTTACCCGTCCTAAATGTTACTGAATCAAAGGGATTAACTTCCCGTTGAATAATTTCGTTCAAAGTTGCCACAATAGTACCTCTGTTGCCTGTATTTAAAATTGCTGTGATGAGTTCGATTAATTGACCATGAGGAAAAATAACGAACCACCGACATCTTGAGGAATACCTGCTTCAACTTGTTCTTTGGTGTAGTGAACGGCTTCTACTAAGGAACTTAGTTCTAATTTGTCTTGTCGCTGGAGGCGATATAGGGCATCGTCTAATTCTTTTCTAGACAGAGGTGGTTGTAGTTTATTGCGGAGATGAAAAATTGGTAAGTATTTATTTGTACCTAATTCGCGATCTAGTCCAATAATTGTTTGTAAGATCTCTTCATCAGTAGGCTTTTTACCATTATTATTAGCCTCTGAGCTTACTTTAATTAGATATTGAGATGAACCCAAACAGAGATTTTTACGTAAAAAACGAACATAACTATCTAGTAAATCAAGACTTAAAACTGAACCTGTACCTTTAGCATTGTATTCTTCTAACAGAGTTTTCTTTCCTCTTTCTGTTAGCCTAACTTGTTCTATTTTGATGGCGGTAGCAGTAATTAAACCCTGTTTGACTAACTTAGTTATTAGTTCTTCTCTTTTCTCGGCAGGAGTAACTTTAGTTTTACCAGGAGTAATTACTTCAGTAGCGCAAGCTTTGAGGATTTTTAGTTCATCGGTAGTGACTGGTAAATTATTAGCATCTAAATTAAGTAATGCTTTGCCAGCAGAGTTAATCTTTATTTTGGTAACTGTTTCGCTACAGGCTACCAATTCGCGATCGCACAAGTTCCGACAGATACTTTGTGTCTCTGAAATCTTAGTTTTACTATTCGGCTTGAGTTCGCTAATCTTTCCACAATAATTATTATTACCAATAAGCTTAAGGAGAAACTTTAATTCTTTGACTTTCATGCTTCGCAGTTTAGATTCTTCTGTTCCAGCTTATTCTTATAACTTCTGCGATTACACTGATATAAATACGGATTTTTCTTAATTTAACGTGAGTTCGGGTTAAGCAGAAACAGAGAGAATAAAGTCATCTATTGCTATTGATGGCTTCTTGATTCAGTCGCTTCAAGTCGGAGAACCCGCACAGGGTCGCCCTCTCAATAGGCAATCAAACCAGCTAATAAATTAACTACAACGGCTCGATTGCTCAAGAGTCGCGAAACCGCAGCGTCCCTCTCGCCCAAAATTAGCAGGGGAACGATGACGCGAGTGTTCTTATCTGACAAAGGATGTTTTAGCTGTTCAATGACAGATTCAACAATAGCTCTTTTCCGTAGTAGTTGCGAACCCAAGAAACTAATAACTAACAACTAACCGAAGGTTCAACGGAAAACGAGCGATAAAATTAAAAGGAAATATAAATTAAATTGATTTTATGGCGATCGCTTTAAAAAATAAGCAAAAATCTCGTGTGGTAGTTATGGGTGCAGGTATCGGTGGTTTGACCACAGGAGCATTATTGGCAAAGGATGGTCATCAGGTAACTATTTATGACCAAGCGATCGTTCCAGGTGGATGTGCTTCTACTTTTAAACGTCGTGGCTTTACTTTTGACGTGGGGGCAACTCAGGTGGCAGGATTAGAGCCTGGAGGCATACACCACCGCATTTTTCAAGAGTTGGGCATTGAGCTACCTGAAGCTAGCTACTGCGATCCTGCCTGTGCTGTATTTTTACCAGGAGAAACCGAACCGATTAATGTTTGGCGAGACGCTGCTAAATGGCAAGCAGAAAGACAAAAACAGTTTCCTGGTAGTGAACCATTTTGGCAGCTATTAAATAAACTATTTAAGGCTAGCTGGCGATTTCAAGGTAGAGATCCCGTGTTACCTCCCCGCAGTATTTGGGACTTATGGCAGTTAGTCTCGGCAGTTAGACCAGATACTTTAATTACCGTACCCTTTACCCTGATGACTGTGGCTGATGCCCTCAAGCTATACGGCTTATACGGAGACAAAAGGCTAAAGACTTTTCTCGATCTCCAGCTAAAACTTTATTCTCAGGTAGATACAGATGAAACCGCTTTATTATATGCAGCCACAGCTTTAGCGGTTTCCCAAGCACCTCAAGGACTGTTCCATCTTCAGGGCAGTATGCAAGTACTAAGCGATCGCCTGGTGACAGGTTTAGAAAAATATCAAGGGAAGTTATTGATGCGCCATAGCGTCGAACAAATCCATACTACTTTGGGTAAAGTGACGGGAATAAGTGTCCGTAATCAAAAGACTGGTGAAAGCTGGATCGAAGAGGCAGATGAGGTGGTAGCAAACGTTACTGCCCAGAATTTAGTTAAGCTAACTTCAGATAAATCCTTGAGCAATTACCAACGGCGGCTGGAGAAACTCCCCCAGCCATCAGGGGCATTTGTAGTTTATTTAGGAGTTAAGCGAAAAGCAATTCCCCCAAACTGTTCTCCTCATCTACAGTTTCTTTACAACCAAGATGAAGTAATTGGCGAAAATAACTCTCTTTTTGTTTCCGTAAGCAATCCTGAGGATGGACGCGCACCTGATGGACAAGCAACCATAATTGCCTCCTCATTTACTGATGCTGATTTATGGTGGCAAAAAGGGGAAGAAGACTATGCTCGCATCAAACAATATTATACAGAAGAAGCGATCGCTCGCCTCGGAGAATATTTTCGACTCACCCCAGAAAATATTATCCACACCGAAGCAGCAACCCCCAGAACCTTTGCTCACTATACCGCCAGAGAAAAAGGTGTTGTTGGCGGATTGGGACAGCGTCTGGCTAATTTTGGTCCATTTGGCTTTGCCAACCGTACTCCCATCAAACATCTTTGGTTAGTAGGAGATTCGACCCATCCAGGGGAGGGAACGGCAGGAGTCAGCTATTCTGCCTTGACCGTGGTTAGACAAATCGCAGCAGGTAGACGGAAATAAAAGGTTCGTGTCAACTACTCTTTTTTAATAAAAAGGCGATCGCCAATATTAATATGAAATACTTAAATGTTGGCTACCAATAATTGATTTAGGGACTTGGGGACTTGGGGACTTGGGGACTGGGAGAGGAATTTGCTACCCACGTAGTTGCTCTTCGTCACCCCGTCACCTGATTTGTATCATTCTTTTTTAGAATTTATATAACTTTGAAAGTGGGTTAACTAAGACTATGCCAAATATCGTCGTTAAATTCTGCGAGAGATTTTAAGATGATATCGGCGATCGCAAACTGGGGATTATCATATTGTAATGGTTCAGGGATAGCAATACACTTCATTTGAGCAGCCTTGGCAGCTAGTACTCCATTGAGAGAATCTTCTAAAGCCAAACATTCAGAAGGGGAGACGTTTAGTTTGTTAGCAGTAGTCAAATATACTCCTGGATGGGGTTTGCCTAAAACTTCTGATTCTGCCGAATAAATTTCAGCAAATACATTTGTCAGTTCCAGCTTTTGTAACACAGCCTGAATAATTTTAGATGCAGAAGAAGAAGCCAGAGCAATTTTGACTTGTTTTTGCTGAACAAAAGATATGGCTCGATCAACTCCTGCTAAAGGTTCGCCTTGAAGATAAATCAACTCAATTACTTTAGCGATAATCAACTCCTCAACTTCTTGTTTAGCCAAATTTCCCCAGGGATGTCTTTGATACCAATAATCCACAACTTCATCGATTCTTAAGCCTTTTGTTTGCAAACATAACTCAGAAGTGAGAAGAATGTTAACCTGTTTAAAAATAAGTATTTCTGCCTCTTGCCAGAGAGGTTCAGAATCGATCAGCAACCCATCCATATCGAAAATTACAGCTTTAATCACTATTTAGTTATTAGTTATTGATTAATATTTAACTTTTCTTTTATTTCGCTTTCAGAAGCTTGAGCGCCAACTAATACCGCCTGATTATCTTTGACAAACAATGGTCGCTTAAGCAGCATAGCATCTTGTGAAAAAGCATCAATCCACTGTCGATCTGTCCAAGTTTTTTTATTTTCTGCTAAAGCACGATAAGATTTTCCCGAAGTGTTACGCATCGGCTTACTTCCTAAAGTTTTGACCCAACTAATAAGCATGGCTTTACTTGGAGGATTATCTTTGATGTTAATAAATTCATAATCAACATTGTTATCTTGCAGCCATTGAATTGCTTTTTTACAAGTACCGCAGTTAGGGATTCCGTAAACTTTAATTGACATTGCTTGTATTGTTAATTGCTATCGGCATTTTATACTTTACTCAAAATAAGATACGCTACTAACTTTCATTGCTCTGACTATTAACTTCAATTTCGTCCAACTGCTCAATATGTAGGTGGTTTGCCAAATTTGCCCCAAAAAACCCAGGATAGAAAATAAGTTAGGTCTGGCTTGACATTTAAAATATCATTCCTTGAGGAAAATAGTTAAGGGTAAACAAGCCATCATAGGCATACTATTCAAAGCAACAAGAAAGTTGTATCGTAAATTAGTTGAAGAACTAAGCGCGTAGATAGAACATACACCTTAGTTTTATATTCGCGCCTCAATCAAAATAAAATTTATGAACACTAAAAAAAATATACTTTTTAAATGGTTTCAGTCTTGGTCAACTAAGTTAGTTTTGAGCAGCGTCCTAACTTTCATGGTTTTTGGTGCTAGCTTAATGGGCTGGCAACCTGAAGCATCGGCTATTTTGGCTCAGGGAGATGCAGTAACCGATCCTCAAGCCATTCTTCGCTATTCCTTACCTATAGAAAATGATTCTGTACGCAAACTGCAAAAAAGTTTAGAAGATATTTCTAATCAACTACGGGGTAAGCGTTGGAAAAATATTAGTCGGGATCTTAAAGATGCTAGCCTTGTATTATCGGCTCGTCGCGATAAGCTCTTGGCAACTATTCCTGAAGAACGTAAACCTGAAGCGGAATCTTTGATCGAGCAGTTGGCTAGTGGAACAGAAGAATTAAAAGAAATTGTGGCAGCCAAAGATAGTGAAGGAACTTACCTTAAAAGAAGAGAGTTACTCAATCTTGTTACTGATTTAGAACAGTCAATGGTAGTAGGCTATCCTTTTGAAGTCCCAGAAGAATATGCTAACCTGCCACAGCTTTTAGGTCGTGCCACTGTAGAGATGGAAACTAACAAGGGTAATTTAAAAGTTGTAGTTGATGGCTATAGTGCGCCTGTCAACGGTGGAAACTTCGTCGATTTGGTCAAGCGTGGATTTTATGATGGCTTAGACTTTAACCGCGCCGAAGATTTTTATATTCTTCAAGCAGGCGATCCACCTGGAGATGCTGATGGTTTTATCGATCCTAAAACAAATGAGTACCGCGCTATTCCGATGGAGGTGTTGGTCAAAGGAGATGAATTACCAGTTTACGGGGATACCTTGGAAGAATTAGGACGTTATTTAGATCAGCCAGCAATTCCTTTTAATGCCTATGGTGCGATCGCTCTAGCTCGTCCTGCTGATAATCCTAACGGCGGCTCTTCACAGTTTTTCTTCTTTAAGTTTGATACAGAACTTACTCCTCCTGGTTATAACCTCATGGATGGACGTTATTCTGTCTTTGGTTATCTAATTGAAGGTAAAGAAGTCTTAGAAGAATTAACCGCAGGCGATAAAATTATCTCTGCTAAGGTGATTGATGGTATTGATAATTTAAAAGAACCATAAGAAAGCTCTTAGCAAATGTAGGGTGGGCATTGCCCATCCTATTATTATTCTAGTTATTGTGGTGAATATCGTTTTTTGTAGTAATTAAAAAGCCTAAAGTTTAAAGATTATATAGCTACTCTGAAGTTATGTGCGAATTAAAATAAAACATGACTAACGAATTCCTTTTAGTTAAAGATTTGGGTGAGCATGGTTTATTAAAAAGATTGCAGCGTTTTTGTCCGAGTGATGTTGTCGGGGATGATGGATCAGTTTTAGAGATTACTCCTGGTAAATCTTTGGTGGTGACTACGGATGTTTTGGTAGATGAGGTTCATTTTAGCGATCGCACTACCACCGCTTTTGATGTGGGTTGGCGTGCTGCTGCTGCTAATTTGTCGGATTTGGCAGCTATGGGGGCAAATCCGTTGGGAATAACCGTCGGCTTATCTTTACCAGGCGAGAAAGCTGTAGATTGGGTGGAAAAGCTCTATCAGGGAATGGAGGCTTGTTTAGAGATTTATGGAACTTCTATAGTAGGAGGGGATATTTGTCGTTCTGCCGTGACTAGTATTGCCATTACTGCTTTTGGTGAAGTTCTCCCTACTAGGATAATTCGTCGTTCTAACGCCAAGCCAGGAGACGTTATTGTGGTTACTGGTTTGCACGGACTTTCAAGAGGCGGACTAGAAATACTGCTCGATCCAAGTAAAAGTAAAAGTCTTGAATTTCAAGAGCAAGAAAGATTAATTGAGGCTCATCAAAGACCAAAGCCAAGACTAGATGTTTTGCCCTATTTAGCCCAAATTCCCGAGAATATTGCGATCGCTGGTATGGACAGTAGCGATGGACTAGCAGATGCGATCGAGCAAATTTGTAGCTGTAGTGGTGTTGGGGCAACAATTAACGGGGAAAGCCTGCATATCTTTTCAGGATTAATTAAGTTGGCAGGATTAGAAAAAGCTGGGGAATGGTTGCTTTATGGTGGAGAAGACTTTGAATTGGTTTTATCTCTGCCTTTAAGTTTTGCTCTTAGCTTGGTAAAAAAGCTTAGTTTAGAAGCAGCAATTATTGGTGAAGTTACTCAAGGGTGCGAAATTAAAATAATTAACGGCAAAAGCTATAATTTCCCCTTAACGTTAAATGAAGCTCAAGGATTTCAACATTTTTAGATATAATTAGTATTAATATACTAAAGTGTTTGATATATTTTTCAGACAAAAAAAGCACAACACATTTTGAGAAAAGTAGTTACCCTGGTATAAATTTCCTGAAAATGGGAATGTTAATTTTGTGAGAGGAAGTCATGGGCTATATTATTAATTCTCATCTCTACTTAGGGATAAATTAAGTGAGATCTAGGATAGGATAGTCAACCCGATCGACAATCGTAAAAATTCTTATCCTATGTACTCTCACACCTGATTATGGAGCAGCGAGATTTGCCTAAAACTATGCAACAAGCATCAGGGATCGATCGTATTTTCAGTAATATTTTTGAATTTATTCAAGCAAGCTTAAATAGTCCGAATATTCTGTCAAATTTAGCTGGTAAACTTGCTAATTTGCTGTTTGTAGAAACCTGTATTGTGGTTTCTATTGAGGCTCATGGCAGCACTAACAAAGTAGGCTTTTGGCAAGAAGATCATCTTTTGTTGACAACTCAAAACAGAATTACTCAACAACTATCTGATTTGTCTGTCAATCAGGATGATTTGATTCCATCCCAAGTATTAATACAGAAAGATTCTTATCTATTTAAGACAATCGATCATTTACTTCCAGAAGTTCTGCCAGCAAAATCTTGGCTAGGCATAATCACTCGATATCAACAAGAGGTTAACGGTTTAGTTTTACTTTTTAGGCCAAGCTTTTGTGAATGGAGTGAGTCGGAGCATAAACTATTACCAGAAATTTCAGGCTTAATGGCGATCGCAATTTCTCAAATACAGCTTCAGCAACAGGTTCATACTAAAGCTCAATATCAATCTTTATTCAAAAACATTAGCAGAGAAATTAGCCAAAGTTCTCACCCTCAATCACTATTTAATACCTGTTTAGCAGAACTATGCACTATTTTAGAAGTAAATCGAGGCATGATTTTGATGTTAAAGTATCAAAATCCTTTAAAAGCCAAAAATCGGCAACATGAGTCGGTAAAAGGAACAGTCAGAATTACTTCTCACTGGAGTGACTCAAGCCAAGATCGACCTTCTCAAGATGAACCATATTTTAGTCTAGATGATTCTAACTTGTGCCAAAAAGCTTGGCATAATGCACCAAAATATCTGTGTTTTGCAGCAGATACTCCTTTTCCTGATTTAGCCCCAGAATCAGCTATTAATTCTTTTCCCACCGATGGTTCTGCTTTATTAATGATGCCTTTAATGGGCAACAAAAGCAGCGGCACAGACTCGGCGGGAGTTCTTGGTTTTTTAGTGCTGCAATATATTGGGAAACACAATTGGTTAGAAGACGAACTAGATTTAATTAATTGGGTATGTGTACAGCTTAGTACGGCTCTAGTTCATCATCAAACTTTAAATCAGGTACAGTCCATTGTTGAAGAACGTACCGCTAAACTCAAGTGGAGTTCAGATGTTCAGGCAAAACTATCAGCAAAAATGCGCCAGCACATCGATCAGCTACAAAATTTAAATCAGTTAAAAGATGACTTTATGAACAGCATGAGTCATGAATTAAAAACGCCTTTAACTAGTATGAAAATAGCGATTAAGATGCTGCGCCATGCCGAACTATCTCCTGAGATGCACGAGAAATATTTCGATATCTTAGAGCAAGAATGGAATCGAGAATATAGCTTAATCAAAGATTTGCTGACTTTACAGCAGGTAGAGTCAGGCAAACTAACCTATAGTCCTCAAGAGCTTGAGTTAAATCAAGCTTTTGATAATTTAGCTCAAACTTTTAAGACAAAATGGCAACTAGAAAAGGGTATTCAACTGAAGATAAATGTATCTAAACCCGATCTAAAAATTAATACTGATATTGAAAGCTTGGAGCATATTTTGAGCGAGCTATTATTAAATGCAGCCAAATATAGTGATGAAAATACTGTAGTCGAATTATTGGCACAAAGCCAAACTACTCTCAAAGGTAAGGACATAGTAATTTCTGTTGCCAATACTGGTGCAGAAATTACTCCTGAAGAACTACCCCATATCTTTGATAAATTTAGACGGGGAAAAGGGGTAACTGACCGCGCAGTGCCTGGAACAGGCTTAGGACTTACTCTGGTACAGTATTTAGTTGAACATCTAAACGGTACGATTGAGGTTACTAATGAGCCTGCAAAATGCGATCGCGAAAGCTCATTTCTGACTACTTTTACCCTTAAATTACCTCAATTTCAACCATCTATTGGTTAGGCTAGTAAGAGATTGTTTAAGCTTTTAAAGAATAATTATAGTCGATCGCATTTAATCAATCTCAACTCTTAATCGGTCGATTGTCAAAAATTCCTATGAAATGGCACAGTAGTAAAAAGCTCACCAATCCAAAACTATTCCGATTATCTTTAGGAACTTATCCTTATTCGCCATTTTTACGTCAGATCAAAATTTTTGGCATTGCTACCAAACTTTTATTTTCTCTGTGGTGGAATAAAATAACGGGAAATAATTCTTCTGGGCGTCGATATCGTTTGGCACAGTGGTTAGTCAAAAATATTCTGGAATTAGGTCCAACCTTTATCAAAATTGGGCAAGCTTTATCAACTCGTGCAGATTTAATTCCCATTGAATATATCCAAGAATTTAGCCAACTACAGGATCGAGTACCACCCTTTAGCTCGGATTTGGCGATCGCCGTTATCGAACAGGAATTAGGCAAACCAATTTCTGTATTGTTTGCCGAGTTTAATCCCACGCCCTTAGCTGCTGCTAGTTTAGGACAGGTACACAAAGCCAGACTTTACACTGGGGAAGATGTGGTAGTCAAGGTGCAGCGTCCTGGTTTAGCAAAATTATTTAACTTAGATTTTGAAATTCTGCATCGCTTAGTAAGATGGCTTAATCGTTTGATTAAAAATTCCCGAAAATTTAATTTAGAAGCAATTTATCGCGAGTTTTTTGAGCTTCTATACATGGAAATTGACTATGTTCATGAAGGTAAAAATGCCGATCGCTTTCGAGCCAATTTTCAAGGCTATCATCGAGTGGCAGTGCCTCAAGTCTACTGGCAGTATACCACTCCCAAAATTCTTACTTTAGAATATTTACCTGGTATAAAAATAGATGACCGTTTGGCTTTAGAAGCTAATCGAATTGATACTCAAGAAGTAATTCAACTGGGCATTACCTGCTATTTAAAACAGCTTTTAGAAGACGGTTTTTTTCAGTCCGATCCCCATCCTGGCAATATGGCAGTCAGCCAACAGGGAGATATTATTTTTTATGACTTTGGCACCATGGCAGAAGTTAAAACCATTGCCAAAGATCAGATGGTTAAAACTTTTTTTGCCGTCTTAAAAAAGGATACGGATGAGGTAGTAGAAACTCTAATCTATATGGGTCTAATTGAACCTGTAGCGGACATGACTCCCGTAAAGCGGATGATTGCCTTTATGATCGAAGAGTTTCGCGACAAGCCAGTCGATGTAAGAGCTTTTGAACAAATAACCGAGGAAGTTTACTCTATTTTTGAGCAGCAGCCATTTCGTCTACCACCGCAAATGACCTTTATTGTTAAGTCTTTGACTACACTAGATGGCATTGCTCGCGCCCTCGATCCTCAATATAATTTACTGGCAGCAGCCCAGCCTTTTTTAAAACAGATTGCCTTTTCGCAACAACAGGGCAGTATGTTGAGTATTTTAGCCAGACAAACCAAAGATTTTATTCAATACAAATTTAAACAGCCAAACCGCACTCAATTATCAATCATGCGGTTAGAATCTCGCCTGGATTTAGGAGAGTTACAGGTAAAGGTCAAGAACATAGAAAGTGAACGTTCCCTCAAGCAAATTCAGTTAGGAATCAAAAGCTTGATTTATACTTGCCTTTCGGGATTTTGCTTATTATCTGGTTCGGTACTATTAGTTGGTAAGTTACAGGGAATGGCGATCGCTTTATTTTGTTTTGCTACCTTTTGGTTTATTTTACTATTGCGATCAATGATGACCATGGCAATGAAGGAGAGAATGTATCGCATGGCGCAGAAGTAAATCATTAAACATTGAGCATTTAATATTTATCATTAGTCATTGGGATTACCAATATGACTTATTTTTCAGACTTAAAATAATCTGGAAGACTGATTATTCTTGCTTTTTGTCCTTCAAAAATGACTATAGGAATTACTTTATTCAGAACAGCGTTGGTAATACCATCTCGCATTTGTTTAAAGAATTTGTTGTCAGGCAACTGATCTGTAAATTCCTCAACCGTACTTACCTTATGAATGTAGTTTCCGCTATTGTCTTTGACGGTAATGATTGCCTTTGAGCCATTACTCGCAATAGTTTTGCACTGTGCTGTGATTGATTCCTGGTTGAGACTTAAATATTCTTCAGCTTTCATTTTATGACGAGAAGTTTTCCTCCTAATTGTAAGGTAAGCTAATTTGCCTTGAAATTGCGATCGCTATTAATAAAATACATTAGTTGCTAATGAATAGGGGAATGGAAGAAAAATTGTATAAAATGGCGCAGAAATAGCCGTGTACTCAGCACTTTTGCTTAAGAAAAATAGGAATAAATCCAAAACGGTGTATAAAGCAAAGATGCTTCCACTAAACTTACAGGTAGAATTCGCGCTGAGGTAAAAACTTATGGACAAACTTGCACTTTGGCAACGCTATCAAGACTGGCTTTATTACAACGAAGATTTAGAATTGTATTTAGATATTAGTCGCATTACCTTTGATGATGCCCTAATCAAAGAGCTAGAACCCAAATTTGCTAAGGCATTTAAAGACATTGAAGCTTTAGAAGCTGGTGCGATCGCCAATCCCGATGAAAACCGTATGGTAGGTCATTATTGGCTGAGAGATCCCGATCTTGCCCCTACTGATGAACTAAAACAGGATATCATCGACACCAATAACAGCGTGCTGGAATTTCAAAAGAAAGTTCACAGTGGCGAGATCCATCCACCCAAAGGTGGCAAATTTACCGATATTCTCTCCATTGGTATTGGTGGTTCGGCTTTAGGACCGCAATTTGTAGCTCAAGCTTTAGCACCTGCTGATGCACCTCTAGATATTCACTTTATTGATAATACCGATCCTGCTGGTATTGATAAAGTGTTAGCAGGTATTGGCGATCGCTTAGAAACTACCTTGGTTTCGGTTGTCTCTAAGTCTGGGGGGACTCCTGAGACTCGTAACGGTATGATTGAAGTTAAAAAAGTCTATGAAGATCACAATCTCGATTTTGCTGCTCATGCCTTTGCCATTACAGGCAAAAGCAGTAAGTTAGAGGCGATCGCTGAACGAGAAGGCTGGTTAGCAATTTTTCCGATGCGTGATTGGGTTGGGGGACGTACTTCGGAATTGTCTCCAGTGGGTTTAGTCGCTGCTGCATTACAGGGAATCGACATTCTAGCTATGCTAGAAGGAGCAAAAACTATGGATGCTCTAACCCGCAAACACAGCCTCAAGGAAAATCCCGCAGCTTTATTGGCAATGGCTTGGTATTGCGCTGGACATGGCAGAGGGGAAAAAGATATGGTAATTCTCCCTTACAAAGATAGTCTCTTGCTTTTTAGTCGCTATCTTCAACAGCTAATTATGGAATCTTTGGGTAAAGAAAAAGATTTAGATGGCAAGGTAGTAAATCAGGGTATTGCAGTCTACGGTAACAAAGGCTCAACCGACCAACACGCCTATGTTCAGCAATTACGAGAAGGTGTTAATAACTTTTTCTTGACATTTATTGAGGTGCTAGAAGACAGAAGCAGAGACTATGTAGAAATTGAACCAGGCATTACTTCTGGTGATTATCTCAAAGGATTTTTGCTAGGAACTCGTACTGCGTTAAATGACAAGCAGCGAGATTCTATTACTATTACTATCCCTAAAGTAAATGAGCGTATTGTTGGAGCTTTAATTGCCCTTTATGAACGGGGAGTTAGTATTTATGCGTCTTTAGTTAATATCAATGCCTATCATCAGCCTGGTGTGGAAGCAGGAAAAAAAGCTGCTGCATC
Organism: Chroococcales cyanobacterium; assembly: GCA_038259125.1. Classification (GTDB taxonomy): domain Bacteria; phylum Cyanobacteriota; class Cyanobacteriia; order Cyanobacteriales; family Xenococcaceae; genus Waterburya. Next base: position 29,736 of record JBBSPC010000030.1, read on the forward strand.
AGTCTTAGATCTGCAAAAAAAGGTGGTAGAAGCTTTGAAACAAAGTTCATCTCCTTTATCTTTAGTAGAGTTAGCAGATCAAGCTCATGTAAGTGACGAGATCGAAACCATTTACCAAATTTTGCGTCATTTAAATGCTAATGAGCGCGGTGTTGTGATAGCTGAAGGTAATATTGGTCAACCAGATACGATTAAAGTGTCTTTGAATGCCTAAGACAGCAAAAACCAAACACTAAATTATCAAAAAGCTATTAGCTTTTAGCTATTAGCCTTTAGCTCTAAAGTTTACTCAAATAAACGTCAGTCATGCTAATGGCTATAGGGTTTAATACCCCTACCAAACAAAGTTTGGTAGTCTACAATCAGGCAGAGTTCAACAAGGTGAGAGATGGCAAGGCAACCTCACCCTCTCTCACCTTCAAAACTTATCTAATTGAAGCTAATAACTAACAGCTACGGCGAAGCCGTTTATTATTTCTAAATACTAGGACTTTTGCATAAAGCAGCATTGCTTGATTTTTTCGTAATAATAAAAACTTAGAGCAAGAAATGACTGTAATTTCTTTACCGTAAAGATCGAGATCGCCAATTGACAGAAGAGGGTTAGGCTAAGGTTGATACTTCTTGGGCATCTAAAACAGACCAGACTTCCTGCATTAAAGTATCTAATCCTGAGCGTGTTACTGCCGAGACATGGAAGATTGGCACAGAAGTAAGTTCTTGTAGTTCGGCGCTTAGAAGTTCCAAAGTTTCTGAATCTACCGCATCTATTTTATTTAAAGCAACAATTTGGGGACGTTCACCAAGTCCATGTCCATAGGCTGCTAATTCTTGTTGAATTGTTTGATAATCGGCTATGGGGTTTTCAGCGGTGGCATCAATTAAATGCAGCAATATTCGAGTGCGTTCGATGTGGCGCAAAAACTCATGACCCAAACCTATACCTTCAGAAGCACCAGAGATTAACCCAGGAATATCTGCAAACACCGTACCATCTCCCGTCGGCTTACGTACCACCCCTAGGTTAGGTACAAGGGTAGTAAAAGGATAGTCTGCCACTTTCGGTTTAGCTGAAGATAAAGAGGATATTAAAGTAGATTTTCCTGCGTTAGGTAAGCCAATAATCCCTACTTCAGCGATCAGTTTTAATTCAAGGCGTAAGTGTTTTACTTCTCCTTCTAGTCCTGGTAGTGCGTATTCTGGAGCGCGGTTACTATTGCTCAAGAAATGCTTATTGCCTAGACCACCTTTTCCACCTTTGGCAACGCAAAAAGTTTCGCCATTAATAGTCAAGTCACCAATCACTTCTCCCGTGTCCACATCGGTAATCAAAGTACCACAGGGAACTTCAATTAGGCGATCGCTTCCTTTAGCTCCAGTACAATTGTTAGGCCCTCCTTTTTTCCCATCTTCAGCTTTAAATATTCTGGCATAACGAAAATCCAAGAGAGTTTGCAGGCGATCTGAAGCTACCAAAATTATTGAACCACCCCAGCCACCATTTCCCCCAGCAGGTCCTCCCGCAGGGACGTATTTCTCGCGTCTAAAGGCAACCATGCCGTCGCCTCCATTACCCGCTACTACTTCTATTTCTGCTAAATCGATAAATTGCATTTGAGGAAATACTGGATTATTGGATTATTTAATATACTTTGTCACATCTTCGCCACAGTCATCGGCTAAATAAGACAAGGAGCGAAAACGCAACATTGTGAATTGCTCATATAAAGGATTTAGCTTGCAAAGAGGAGGGATATGCGCCACTTTGCGTCCAAATAAATTAATATCCCGTTCAAAAGGACACTGGGGTGGAATCACTTTACAGACAAATTTGGCTAAACGAGGATCTTTTATTTCCATTCCTTCTAGCCAATCTTTAACGGGATGCAGTACGTCAACACCACATTTCGATTTTTTAGGCGGTGTCAGAGTCGAAGCAGCACCTGAGGTAGTTCCTGGTGACTCTGGTATATATAGAGTATGCTCTAAAGATTTGAGAGCTTCTACTTCAATTTCTAAAGCATTACTAAACTGCTGCATTAGATCATATTCAGGCTGAGAATAGATTCCATCAGCTACAGCTACTAATACGCAAGTACGCAAGAAGTTTTCGGCTGTTTCGGGGTCTTTGCCTAAACTAGCAGCAAGTTCTTCAGGAGTAATAGTTTCTAGACTTTCAACATCATCAGAATCAGCCAAATCATGAGTAAGTTGGCTAATAAGCTCCTGCTCTTCGGGGTCATAATGTCCGTCTGCCAAAGCAACAGTGTATAAGCCTCTGAACCAAGCCACGATTTGGCGATCGCTATATGCGGATTTAGTAATACTAGTCATCAGGAGTTATTCTTAAAATACGTTACTAAAAAGCTATTTGTAATGTTCAATATGCGAGGCAGGGAGAATAGATAAAGGTTAGAATCTCATGCCATCTAAATGATAGCGAAAACTAGTGCCAAAACTATTTAAAATTAAAGTCCGTAGTGTTAGTGTTAGAAAGTAAAGCTATTATTCAAGAGATTAAATTACAGGTAACGCAAGCAGGATCTCGCTTAGATCGCTGGCTATCAATGAATTTAACTGATGTTTCTCGTTCTCGCATTCAAAAGTTAATTGAGTTGGGCAATGTTCAGTTAAACAATCAAGTTTGCACCAGCAAAAAAGTTAAAGTTGCTCCTGGTGATTTTGTGTATGTGGTTATTCCTGAACCTAAAAAACTAGATTTGACTCCAGAAAATATTCCCCTAGATATTCTTTATGAAGACGAACATCTAATTATTGTGAATAAACCCGCAGGCATGGTAGTTCATCCTGCACCAGGACACTATACCCGAACGCTAGTTCATGCCTTACTATATCATTGTGATACTTTAGCCGGGATTGGTGGTGTGGAACGTCCAGGCATCGTTCATCGTCTTGATAAAGATACTACGGGCGCTATTGTAGTCGCCAAAAGCGATCGCGCCCAGCAAAATTTACAGGCACAAATTAAAGCCAAAACTGCTAGAAGAGAATACTGGGGAGTAGTATACGGTTCTTTTTCCACAAAAACAGGCAAAATTGATTTACCTATTGGTCGTCACAGGGGCGATCGCCAAAAAATGGCAATTGTTCCTGTAGACAAAGGCGGAAGAGAAGCCGTTACCCACTGGAAAACTTTAGCAAGAATTGGCAACTATAGCTTGATGCAGTTTCTCTTGGAAACAGGACGTACTCACCAGATTAGGGTTCATTGCGCTCACCAGGGACATCCCTTGCTGGGAGATTCTACTTACGGCTCAAATCGCTCACTCAAGGTCAATTTATCTGGTCAGGCTCTTCATGCACGGCAATTGTCTTTATTACATCCTATTTCAGGAGAATTGATTAAGGCGATCGCGCCTTTACCTGCTGAATTCACTAAGCTTTTGCAGGTGTTACGCAACCGAACCAGTTAGTAGGGGCGAACGGTCGTTCGCCCCTACTGCAAAAAGAGGGAGATCATCAATTAACAACATAATTTTTCGCAAAACTATTCTGCTAATTGACAACTCCCTCTTTTTAGGTATAAGTCCAAATTTTAGAAACTTAGCTTAAATTTAGATATTTCTCTATTTAAGTAGTTTTGCGATAAGGAACTTTGTTCATATAGTTGATATTGGACACAGATGTTGAACTAGGAGCATTCGCTCTGCTAGGTAAGCTGCGAGCCATATCCATATATAAAGCGGGACTTCCTGCTTGGGCTTTTTGCTCTTGAGGGCGATAGGAACGAACTTCGGTTTGCCAAATAATTTGGGGGAATCCCAAAATAGCACGATAGTATTCGTCGTAACGAGGAGAGGTAATGTTAAAAGGACGTTCTCCTTGATCGCGACTAGCAAGTACCCGACGACGACGATAAGGTACAATATCGTAACCAAAGTTTTCTATGTATTCGTCAGTGTCTAGCAGTTCGTCAATAAATCCCGCCAAACCTTTGGTGGCTATTTTGATCGACCACGCAATTTTTTCTCTTTCGTTATAGACATCTCGCCCTAAAACTCTTTGAATACATTGCTCTACAAAGCGATAGTTGCTGTTTTTTTCATAGAAACTATTGTAAAAAGTTTCAGAGAGCAAAAGTCCACGAATGAAGTCTCTGACGGTAATCTGGCGATTACGCAGTTGAGATTCTAGGAATATTTCGCGATCGGAGCGAAAAGCATGGAAAAAGATCTGGCGATATGCTGCTTCGATCAGGTTATTCATCTCAGACAAAGAAAATGTGTTCTCTGCTGAAAAAATTTTGGGTTGGTCATCACCCCCAATATCGTATCCATCGACACGGGCATTTTGGGAGCTAGGCTTATAGCCTAATAAGGGAATAGACAAGTCAAAACCTCCGTCTATTGTTTTGTATATTAAAATTTCTTAGTCCCAATCATACGGTAGTTGAGGGGTCGGAATAAACAACAGTAACAAAATATTACAGAATTATGAGTTAATTGTTGCTTGCTTAACTTAAATTCAATTACCAGCCTGAAATAGCAAAAGCTTTCGTATCGATATTGGCTGTAGTTTTTGCTGGTTCTTCTTCTACTCTAGACTCAGCACAAAAAGTAGCGGTATTAAATCCACCAAATCTTTTGACCGTACTGCTTCGCAAGCGCAGGTCGGGATTAACAAACCAAAAACGTTCGATGATGCTCATGGTTTCGTATTCAGTAATTAAAACGAGTCCATCTTCTGTGTCCATCTCGTATTCTCCAGCTACAGGAACAATTTCAGCATAGCCTCTTTCTCTAAGTAGCTTGCCTTTTCTAGGATCTTCCGCATCAGGTATTAAGGCGAACACGGTTGTTCCTTTATGGTCTTCGTTCTCTTTATCCCATGCCATTGAACCATCCCAGCTAACAAAAGCACCACCAATTGAGGTTTGCGGGTCTACGTCGTGCATTTGACAAATGGCAGCAATTTTTTCGTCACCAGCGTCGAGAAACTCAACATTGATGTCGGAATTTCCGCTTTCTGCTCTTCTAAATGGTAGGTGATGAGTAGTGCGTTGCGATCGCCATTTCCCCGAACTCTGTTGAAAAAACTCTTTGGCATCTTTTATAGAATTCATGTCTATAATTAATATCTTTTATTTTTTGTATTTTCACTATATCTAGAATTGGTTAATTTCGGCACGAGCAAAATTGTTCATGGCAAGCTTTTAGGTTTTTTCCGCATCAAAATACACCAAAAAGCTGCTTCTTTGATAAGTATTTTATAACTTTTTGTTGCTTTAATTAACTAATACTTGACATCGTAGACATCTTATACTGGGGGTGTTAAATTTATTAAAAATTCAGTCATAGTTAGGTAGAAAAATATGGTTCTACCAGCCAAATATTTTTAGATGTAAGGAGTAAAGTTGATGGATTTATCTGGACAGTTAAGCCTAGAGCAAAAGTTTAAGTTAAAGGTTCTCCAAGAACAGGTGCAAAATCTTAGTAAAGAGGAGGCACAAGAATATTTGTTAGAAATGTTTCGCCAGACGATGGTGAAAGATAATCTGGTTAAAAAGCTACTGAAAAATGCTTAGTCTTTTTGGTAGAGCTAATAAATTAATTTGTATACCTAGTAGGCAATACAATGTAGAGTGAAGTCTGCTATTTAAAACTTTAGAGATTATGTAGGAGTAAAACGATCTTTTTAAGTCATGAATTAGTATGACTCTTAAGTAAAGGAATGATCCTCGTGAAATTTGTTGTGTAATGACTTTAAAGTCTAAAGCCTCGCACCTACGAAAAATCATTAGACATTTGCTAGTTCGGCAACTTAAATTACTGTTTAAACTAGATATTTGTTACGAAAATATTTACCATAACTGTGATTAATTAAGAAAAGTAAAATACGTAAAATTTGATACTAGGGTCAATACCTACCTTTTATATATGGCTGGCTCAAATTCAAACCCATACCTAGCAATAGTTTTCAGTTTCACAAAATTGTTAAATATTAATTCAAAAGTCAGTTTATAGGCAATTAGCCAGAAACATTACCTTCTAAAATAGTTAGACTAATAAGTAAATATACTAGGTAATACCGATGGAAGCTGAAAAGCTTAGTCACGAAGCATTATTGTCGACGCGAGAATTAGAGATTGTGGAGCTAGTGGTGACTGGTTTGAGTAACCATAAGATTGCTCAACAATTGGATATCAGCAAAAGAACAGTTGATAATCACATCAGCAATATTCTCAAAAAAACTGGTGCTATCAACCGTGTTGAACTAGTACGTTGGTCTTTGCAGTGGGGAAAAGTATGTCTTGATAACGTCAACTGCTGTTCCTTACCTGAAGCCAGCCAAACTATCGACTGTAATGAAATGGTTTCTTAAACTACATCTAGTTAAATTAGTTCTAACGACCATAATATTTGTATTGGGTGGCTGTAGAGATTCAGGGTATATCACTCCTCCCACTCAAACCTTTAAAGCTACGCTCAACTCTACTTCAGCAGAAGGAGATGCTAATTTTTCCTACGATGGTCGTTATCTAATTTTTACTAGCGATCGCGCTAGCAAACGCAGTATATTTTTATTTGATATGCAGCATCGTCGTTCAATAGCTTTGCCTGGATTAAATCAGCCAGGTAGTATGCAGTTTGAAGGAGATATCAGTGCTGATGGACGCTATATTGTTTATGTATCCGAACAGTTAGGTAAAACTGATATTTTTTTATACGATCATCAAACAGCAAAAAGCCAAAATCTAACTAAAAATTTTTTGGGGGAGGTTCGCCAACCCAGTATTAGTGGCAATGGACGTTTTATTTCTTTTGAGGGTAATCGCTCAGGTCAATGGGATATTGAAATTTACGATCGCGGAGTAGGAGTAGCTTTTTCTTTACCCAGTAACCTTCGGGTTACTCCCGATGCTGAACTAGAAGGGGGTCTCAAAGCGGGGTCGCTCGCCAATCCTGAGGGACTTAAGATATATTCTCCCCCAAATTTGGGGGCAGGGGGGCAAAATTAATATTGTTGCGTAAGTCTCCTGGCTAAAATCAAATTCACATCAGCATATTTAAATTTAGCCAGCTACTTGTCAAACTTAGTTTCACTCAATAGAGTAAACAACTTTTGCTCTAACAACCCAGCAGCTTCATCTTCCGTGACATCATCCGTTGAAACAGACATATTTACCCACAAACAACTCCAGTCTCTTAAATCCGATAAGCCGAAAATCCAAGGTAATAAACGAGAAGAAAGATTATTGTTGGCTAATTCGCTAAACTGTTGAGGAGTAAAGGTTGTTTTTCCATTGGAATGTATACAGGTATCAAGATAAGTCCGATTGTTTTTATTCAGCAAACCATAAGAGCCAATTTGACTATCTGACTTAAGTGCTACATCTTCAGGCTTTAGCTGCAATTCTAGATACTGATTCATCAAGCTCAAAGTTTCTCCCGGACTATTAGGAACAAAATATATCTCCATCCCCAAATTGTGTTTCTCTTCTTTATATTTTCTCCCTTCAGTCAATTTATACTCGTAATTAAATTTATCCGTTTTAATTGTCTCCCAACTATCTAAGGCAATACTTTTAGGAAATTTATTCTGATTGGGTTTAGTTAAGACAAATATCGCTGATACTAAAATAGCAAAGCTATACAGCGGTTTGCATCTAAATAGGGGACAATAAGGTGTTATAAAAATAGGTAATAAATGAAGCCCTATTCTGTAGATTTACGAGAGAAGATAGTTAGTGCGATCAAGAAAGGTGATAGCTCGGTGAGAAAAGTTGCGCTACGCTTCGGTGTTAGCAAAAACTGTGTTCAAAGATTGATTACTCAGAAGCGGACAAAAGGACATATCCTGCCAGGTAAGCAGGGCTCACAAGGGTAGGTTTTTTAGAATCAAGAAGAATCAGAGAAAGCCAAATCGCTGAAATGAAATGACTTAGAGGCAAAGGAAACAGACGACCAAAAGAGATGGACTGAGCGTTGAGTAATTGCGCTACCAGAGTTAACAAA
>JBBSPC010000031.1:0-37282 GCA_038259125.1 Chroococcales cyanobacterium
AGAACCATTACGTTTTCAACAAAAAAGATTATTGATAATAGTCTCTCATCTTTTGGGAGGCTACTTTTCTTAATCCCTCTCCTCATCTACTTTCAACCTTGTTGTGTCGCCCCCACAGCATGATCTGTAGGCTTTGAGACTTGGAGACGGTTCAACGCTTACTACGCTCCTCGTCACCCCGTCACCCCGTCACCCCGTCACCCCGTCACCCCGTCACCCCGTCACAGTAGTTAGATTAAATGCGTAACGTCAGTGATTAAAATAAGGGCAATAGCAAAGAGAAAATTATTGCACCTAAAACTGCTGCCACAGGCAGGGTAATTACCCAGGCTAAAACTACAGACTTGATAGTTGACCAACGTACCTCTTGATTAGTAGAAATTAAACCAATGCCGATGACGCTACCAACCAAGGCATGGGAAGTAGAAACGGGCAAACCAATACGAGAGGCAAGTAAAATTGTAGTTGCAGTGGCAATCTCAGCGCAGAAACCAGTACTAGGCACTAGGGTAATAATATTTTCGCCAACTGTAGCTATCACATTTTTTCCCTGTACGGCTAATCCCGCCACGATACCCAAACCCCCCAAGACCAAAATCCAGACAGGAATTTCCAAACTGTTAATTGGTACTGCACTGGTATGAAAAATATAGACTATGGCTGCTAAAGGCGCGATCGCATTGCCCACATCATTTGAACCATGAGCAAAAGCCACAAAGCAGGCACTAAGTACCTGAAACTTACCCATGATTTTTTCTAAAACTGAAGTCTCAAACCACTGTTTTTGATATTCATCTAGGCGATTCCAGCTATACAAAGTAATTCCTGTAGTGGCTATTAAGCCAATACCCAAGCTAATAGTTTGCTCTGGTAGCACAAGATAATTAAAAACTGGTAGCTGCACAACCGTAGGCAAAACAATAATGCCAAAAATGCTAATCAAAGCTGCGCTTAACCAGGGAATCCATTCTTGCAACTGCTTTAGGGTATCTTCCCGTTCAAATAACCAGTAGCGCAACAGGCTATACAAACCTGCTGCCACAATGGCACTGATTAAAGGAGTTACAATCCAACCCAAACAAATCAAGCCAATATTGCCCCAGGCGATCGCTTCTTTACCGATAGCTACCCAGCTAAATCCGGCGATCGCTCCAACCACTGCATGGGAAGAAGCCACGGGTAAACCTTTACTGGTAGCAACCTGTAGCCAGATGCCACAGGAAAGCAAAACCGCAATCATGCCTACTAAAAATGTCTGAGGAGTATCGATAAACAAACTAGGGTTGGCAACCTTGGTAGCTAAAGTAGCGGAGACTTGTTTACCAAATATTACCGCTCCCGTGAACTCTAAAATTCCAGCGATGATAATTGCTTGAGTCAGGGTAATCGCTTTTGAACCGACGGATGTTCCCATAGAGTTGGCTACATCGTTCGCACCCAAATTCCAGGCGACATAAGCAGCAAGCAAAGAAATTAAAATCAGAGCGAGAATGTTTATAGACAAAGGACTGTAGAATTTAATTTATTTAGTGATTGAAAACTAGGATAGTTGGTAAGGGGTAAAAAGATATGATTTTAAAGTGACTTCATACCCAGCAAAATCATGAACACCATAAATATCTCCAAAGCGATCGCCCAGCAGGGTAATATTAGTACTGAAGCAGCACTACAACTCTTTGATGACTTAGAGCCTGTAGACATAGAGTTCATGATTGGTAAATGGAAGGGATCTGGTTTTCATACCAATCATCAGATGGATGGTTTATTAGAAGTTTTCAATTGGTATGGCAAAGAATTTATCTCAGCAGATAGCGTCCATCCTTTACTATTTTCTGATGGTAATAGTATTTTCAACGTAGATCTAAATCCTACCATAATTAATCTTGGACTTAGTTTACCTATTCCCAGAAATGAGGCAATGAAACCTTTTTATATCCAGATGAGTAAAATATTCAAAACTGAAGATAGTAAAGCTAGAGTTCGTATGATGGACTATAGAGATAAAGTCAGCGCGACCATGATTTACGATTACTTGCCTATTAATGATGTTTTTAGAAAAGTAGATGATAACATCGTCTTAGGATTGATGGATTTCAAAAAAATATCTCAACCATTCTTTTTTCTCTTGAATCGAGTGTAATAATTCCAATACCTATCGGTTAAGCATTAAGCACAATTAAAATAGTTATCGATTCCTAACTTTTCTGGTATTTATTATCTCGCTATTACGCTTAGATATAAGTAGGTCGCTTTAGATATCAAAATTAGATTAAACATTGTCAAAAATGTATCAGCCCCTAGAATGCCGTCCAGATAGTTATTCCGAATGGTATCGACAAGGTAACCAGCTACGTTTAGAAGGCTATTATCAAGAAGCATTAACTAGCTACGAGCGCGCCATAAACTATAAGCCTCTTGATTACTGGTCATGGTATCGTAAAGGGGCAGTATTAGAGGCTTTGGGAGAATATTCTGAGGCAATAGATTGTTATGCCTATGCTACCAAGATAGAACCAAATAACTACTGGGCATGGTACGAACAAGGCTATATTTATTTTGTTGAATTAAATCAATACGATCGGGCAATCGCTTGTTTTACTAAAGCTCTAGCTGTTCATCCGCAAGATTATTGGGCAATTTACCGTATTGCCGAAGCCTGGCGTAAGTTAGAAGATTATGAGCAGGCAATATCGTATTACGATCGGGCTTTGGAGTTGCGTCCGCAAGATTTTTGGTCTTTTTATCGTCGCGGAGAAGCACAACAGCACTGGGGTAAATTAGAACTGGCTTTGCAAAGCTACGATCGAGCTTTAGATATTGAAGCTGATGATTATTGGACTTGGTATCAAAAAGGCAGGGTTTTACAGCAGCTAGAGCAATATCAGCAGGCTATTGATAATTATAATCAAGCCCTAAAACTCGACGATCGGTTCGATCTGGCTTGGTATCAGCTAGCTTGTTGCTATGCTCAACTGCATAATCACAATTGGGCAATCATGAATTTAGAAAAAGCGATCGATCTCGATCCAAAAAAATATTTAGAGTTAGCTACTGATGATCTGGTTTGGCAGGAATTCCGTCGGCAACCAGGATTTCAACTGCTAATCATCAACAAAAGCGATCGCTATGGTTATCAAGCTTAAGTTAAGACAAAAACAAAAATTAATCAATACGTTTGCAGGAACTGCGATACCCTAGATTGGGTGATTTATTAGATTTTTTTAAGATACTCCTTATGACATCCTCAATTGAAACTTCTAAACGCACTGTGCGCATCGGCACACGGAAAAGCCAGCTTGCTTTAGTGCAAACTTACTGGGTAAAAGCCGAGTTAGAGAAGCATTTTCCCGATCTTGAATTTGAAGTCGAAAAAATGAGTACTCAAGGGGATAAAATTCTGGATGTTCCTTTGGCAAAAATCGGCGACAAGGGTTTGTTTACCAAAGAGCTAGAGACGGGAATGCTCAACAATCAAACGGATTTTGCGGTACATTCCCTCAAGGATCTGCCGACTAATTTACCAGCAGGATTGATGCTAGGTTGTATAACTAAAAGAGAAGATCCTGCCGATGCTCTAGCAGTTAATGAAAAAAATAAGGACAAAAAACTAGAAACTTTTCCTGCTGGTGCGGTAATTGGCACGTCTTCTCTCAGACGTTTGGCACAGCTACGACACAACTATCCCCATTTAGAATTTAAGGATATTCGTGGCAACGTCAATACTCGTTTAGCCAAATTAGACGCGGGAGAGTATGACGGGATTATTTTGGCTGTGGCTGGTTTGCAGCGATTAGATATGAGCGATCGCATTCACCAAATTATTGCTCCTGAAATTTCGCTTCATGCAGTGGGACAAGGGGCATTGGGTATTGAATGTCGTGCAGATGATGAAGAAATTCTGAAGATTCTAAAAGTATTAGAAGATGCCGACAGTTGCGATCGCGCTTTGGCAGAAAGATCATTTTTAAGAGAGCTAGAGGGCGGTTGCCAAGTGCCAATCGGCGTTAATACTAGCATTGAAAATAATAATTTAACTATCAAAGGAATGGTAGCTAGTCTAGATGGATTGAGACTGATTAAGGACAGCGTAAGCGGTGAGCGTCACAATTGTGAGCAACTTGGCAAAGACTTAGCAGCTAAATTGCGAGAACAAGGAGCAGGTGATATACTGGCGGAAATTTTTGCTGAGGTTGGGCGAGGTTAAATCAGCTTAACAACAAAAATTCAATCTTCCTTTGACTCTATTAGAATGATCGAGTATCACTTAAGTTGTCTAGTAATTTTTTTTGTATTGAATTATGAATATTAAAACTATCGCCGTTCCCATGTTTGTTGCTCTGTCTCTTTTATTTGGAGCTTGTGCAGACACAACAGAATCCCCTAATGGGGTAGACGGTGCAGCGCCAGACGCTGGAGGTGCCGTAAATGATGCTGGCGATACTGCTGGCGATGCTGTAAACGATGCTGGCGATGCCACTGGCGATGCTGTAAACGATGCTGGCGATGCCACTGGCGATGCCGTAAACGACGCTGGCGATGCTGCTGGAGGTGCTATGAACGATGATGGAGGTGCTATGAAAAATGATGGCAATAACTAAAGTACGGGCGATGCTAGTAGTGCTATCAAAGATTTAGGGGACAAAGCTCCTAAAAGCACAAGCAAATAAATTCTAATTATCTAATGATTTTTAGTTGATTTTGAGCAATCAGACCATCGAACTGATATTATTTTCATATCAAGATAATAGGTATCGACTAGCTAAGGCTATCGATGCCTATTTTTTATCTTGTAGCTCTAAACTATATCTACTAGATTATTTAATAACTCAATATAATTATGACATTGCCAACTGATATTTTCTTTTATGCCAAATGGTCAGGCATTGCGACCATTGTTTGCCTTCTGGTGGCGATTGTATCTTTTGTCGTCGGCTGGGGGTTTCGCTTTCGTCTTGTAGGTGTAACCAGCTTTATGGGAGTTCTCACGGCTGGGATATTTGCTTTGGGTTTAGGTTTATTTCCCCATGCAGAAATTTCTGGTGCAGTACGTTATTCCTTAGTTTATGACAATGGGGCAAATCAAGCTGTAGTAGCCGTAGCTCCAGATATAGAGAAATCCGCCATCGAACCAACCTTGCTTCAGGCAGCCTCAGATCTATATTCTTATGGTAGGACTGGCGTAAATGGCAATAACCAGTTTACGATCAAATTGAGAACTGTTTTACATCCCCAGACGGGTGTTTCTCAACCTCTGTTTTTAGGAGAAGCAAAGCGATCGCTAATCACTAGAGAAGACGAAGATATTGAAATTAAAGTGTTCTCTCAGAATTTCAATAAGCTACCTACATCTAAAAATACTTAATTGAAGCAGACTGACTAATTGAGCAGATAGATATGAGCAAAATCACCGCAGCAGCAAATAAAACAACTAGCTACACTCCTTTAGCTATCTCTCCTGCAAGGGTGTTGCGGGGTGAAAATTGTTTGGCAAACTCAGGTCAAGAAATTGCCAAATTGGGTATGCGTCCTTTGGTGGTAGGCGGCAATAATACCTTAAAAGCCATCAAGCCTTTTTTAGAGCCTCTGCTGAAGGCTGAGAAATTAGTTAGCCAATCTGCAAGCTATAGTCCAGATTGTGCAGAGTCTTCACTGATTAAATTAAAGAATTTAGTCAAAGAACATCAAGCGGATCTAGTTATTGGTGTTGGTGGTGGCAAAGCTTTGGATACGGCAAAACTTTTGGCTCATCAGTGTAGTTTACCAATAGTTACTATTCCCACTTCTGGAGCTACCTGTGCAGCCTGGACGGCTTTATCAAATATTTATTCTGAAGCGGGAGCGTTTGAGTATGATGTAACTCTTAGCCACTGTCCTGAGCTTTTGATTCTGGACTATAGTTTGGTGCATACTGCTCCCCAAAGAACTTTGGTTGCAGGCATTGGCGACGCGATCGCTAAATGGTATGAGGCTTCAGTCAGTAGTGGAGAATCTTCGTCTACCCTGCTAATTTCGGCGGTACAGCAGGCGCGAATCCTACGAGATATTTTATTCCAAAAATCGGCGATCGCTTTACAAAAACCTGACAGTAATGAATGGCGCGAAGTAGTTGATGCAACGGTTTTACTGGCAGGGGTAATTGGCGGTATTGGAGGAGCAGAATGCCGAACCGTAGCTGCTCATGCGGTGCATAACGGCTTGACTTATCTTGTAGAAGCTCATGACGTACTTCACGGCGAAAAGGTGGCTTACGGTATTTTAGTCCAGTTACGTTTAGAAGAAATGGTGCAGGGTAATATTTTGGCAGCATCATCCAGACAACAGCTAATTAAGTTTTATACCGAAATTGGTCTGCCAAAAACTTTAGAAGATTTAGGATTAGGAAACATTAGTTTAGCTCAACTACGAAAGGTAGCAATTATCGCCACTCAGCCTCAATCGGATATTCACCGATTACCTTTTAGCGTCTCTGGTGAACAATTAATAGCAGCCATGGTTTCAACTACGGTAGAAACTACTAAAGCTACAGCTACTAGGTAAATTACTCATAAAAGCTTGCTAGTTGAGATTGAGCAGAGGAAGCAAAGGGGGTAAGGAATTGATATACGTTACAATTAACTCCAGATTATGAAATTGTAGTTGAGCAAAGCTTATATGAAATCCAAGAAAGAATGATACAAATAAACAATCCCCTAGTCCCCTAGTCTCCTAGTCGCCCAAATAATCGTACGTAGCAAACATTCAAGTATTTCATATTAGGTAAGGCGATCGCTCAAGCTAGACACTAGCTAATTTCTAAAACTTATAAGTATTTCTCTGTTTTGATTCTTATTTAACATGACCGTATCTCATCCCGTAGATTTTCAAGATACTTTTGACATTATCGTCGTTGGTGGTGGACATTCAGGCTGTGAAGCTGCCTTAGCAGCAGCCAGGTTAGGCTGTCGTACCTTAATGTTGACCCTTAATTTAGATAGAATTGCCTGGCAGCCCTGTAATCCTGCAGTGGGTGGTCCAGCCAAGTCTCAGTTAACCCACGAGATTGATGCTTTGGGAGGAGAAATCGGAAAGGTAAGCGATCTCACCTATCTTCAAAAAAGAGTGCTTAACGCTTCTCGTGGTCCTGCGGTCTGGGCATTACGGGCGCAAACCGATAAGCGTGAATATGCTGCGCTGATGAAGCAAATCGTCGAGAATCAAGAAAACTTGAGCATTCGCGAAAGTACGGTTAGCGATCTAATACTGGGTAAAAACGATCAGGTAATCGGCATTGAGACTTACTTTGGTACTTGTTTTGCTGCTAAAGCCGTCATTCTCACCACAGGCACATTTTTAGGGGGCAAGATTTGGGTTGGCAATAAATCCATGGATGCAGGACGTTCAGGGGAATTTGCCGTTACGGGTCTAACCGAAACCTTGAATCAATTGGGTTTTGAAACCAGCAGACTAAAAACTGGAACTCCCGCTAGGGTCGATCGGCGATCGGTAGACTATAGCAAAATGCAAGCGCAGCCTGGAGATGAGATAGTGCGCTGGTTTAGTTTTGACCCCACAGCCTGGGTAGAAAGAGAGCAAATGAACTGCTATTTAACTCGTACTACCGCCGAAACTCATAAAATCATCCGCGATAATTTGCATCTGTCTCCTGTGTATGGTGGTTGGGTAGATGCTAAAGGTCCTCGTTACTGTCCTAGTATTGAAGATAAAATTGTGCGTTTTGCCGATAAAGAAAGCCATCAAATTTTTATTGAACCAGAAGGCAGAAGTATACCTGAACTTTATATCCAAGGATTTTCTACAGGACTGCCTGAAAAATTGCAGCTAGCAATGCTAAGAACTTTACCTGGGCTGGAAAACTGCGCCATGCTACGCCCTGCCTATGCGGTGGAGTATGACTTTTTACCCGCTACTCAGTGTTATCCTACCCTGATGACCAAAAAAGTTGAAGGGCTATTTAGCGCAGGTCAAATTAACGGCACCACAGGCTATGAAGAAGCAGCAGCACAGGGTTTGGTTGCGGGTATCAACGCTGTTAAATTTGTTAGAGGTGAACCCGAAGTAATTTTCTCTAGGGAACAAAGTTACCTGGGTACGCTGATTGATGATCTGTGTACAAAAGATCTCCGTGAACCCTATCGGATGTTAACTAGTCGTTCAGAATATCGTCTAATTTTACGCTCTGATAATGCCGATCGCCGTTTGACTCCTTTGGGTAGAGAAATAGGCTTAATTGACGATCGCCGCTGGCAGCTATATACCGACAAACAAGAGAAAATCATAGCCGAAAAAGCCAGGCTACAGGTTACTCGCATCAAAGAACAAGATGCAGTAGGAATGGCGATCGCCAGCGAAACTCAGCAAAATATCAAAGGATCGATTACCTTAGCTGAGTTGCTACGTCGTCCGAAGTTTCATTATGCCGATTTGCAAAAGCAGGGGCTAGATAATGCTGAACTAAACATAGCTGAGACAGAAGGGGCAGAAATTGACATTAAATATTCTGGCTATATCAAACGTCAACAAACCCAAATCGAACAAGTTAGCCGTCATACCCAGCGCAGATTACCCCAAGATTTAGACTATCTTACGGTGGAGACTCTACGAATGGAGGCAAGGGAAAAGCTCAATCAGGTCAAGCCCTTGACCATTGGTCAGGCAACCCGAATCGGTGGTGTTAATCCAGCGGATGTCAATGCTTTATTGGTTTATCTAGAAATGCGATCGTCACGCCATAATAAAGCTTTAGCTAAGTAGTTAGACGTAGCAAACAGGTACAACATCAAAAAATCTTTCTCCTTCCATTGTTTGGCGGGTAAGATATCAGAATTAATTTGCTCGACTCTGCTAAAAAATATCAATCGCTTCTCACTATAACCTGATAGTTTCGTCCTTCCCAGCTATTACAGTCGCTCCAGAAAAAGGTAAACTCAACTAATGATGTTTCCAGCTTTTGAATCGGAATATCGACAAAATAAATTGCTAAATTTGTAGAACTTGAGGACGTTTCTTCAATCGTCTGCCAGTCACTCCACGTCCAATGAAGTTTAAAATGTGCAATAGCTATTATGCGTAAGATGTTTTCTTTTCTAACCTTTTGTACCTGACGGTTAAATTTCCAAACTGATAAAGGTTTACATTTAGAGCGATCGCCTAGATACCGCTCGGCAACTTCTGGGATCGAATCAAAAACCTGTCCATCTTTAACCGAACGCAGCAGCTTGATATATTCCGCGTGCGCCCAAAGCAAAGGCATTGCCGAACCAGTAGGTCTTCCTAAATACATATGTGCCTGGGGTATATCGTCCGTGTCCCAAACCTGTTCTGGTAGTAGTGCCGTATCGGATGCCATTTTTTCCATAGCGCGAATAAATGGTGAGGTATCTCGCCCTGCTGCTAGTTCGTATACTCCTCGTTCCCCTGTCAGTAGCGTCCAAGAACGCCCCGTACCCCAACCATCCCAAGCACTGCCATCTTTCCGTTGTCCGTGTCCATCGTGGTTATATCGTTTCCATACAGGACCAAAAGGTGTTTCGGTTTTTAGTATTTTGTCTACCACTTTCAGAGAGTCCACAATTAAAAAATCGTCAGGTGAGCGGATACCATAGCGCACTAGTTCGAGGAAACTAGGATCGACAATTTCTTTAGGGGGAAATTCTTGCTGGGAATCTGGATGGCGATGGGGAATTTTGAGCATACCCTGGTTAGGATTCTCATTTGGCTGAGGATCTTTAACGTCGGCTGGATTAATGCGAATATAGTACCTTTGTATTTCTGGGTCGAGAGTGCCTTCTGTAGTTACCGTCCAAGCTTCAATATGGGACTCCAAAAAGTCGGCGTAATCTTCAATAAACCGTGCCGTGTCTTCGTCCCCTGATTCTCTTGCCCAGGTAGCAGCACAAATAAGAGCAGCAATGGTTACAGCTAGGGTAGCTGGGGAAAATCCACTCGACTGTTCCCATCTTTCTTCTTGAGTGACGGGACTTTGAAGAATTAAATATTTAGCTGCTGAGATGACCGTAAAATAAGGATCGAATTGACCCAAAGCTTGAGCTTGTTTGAGATGCCACGCTAGCATAATCGGCTTTGCCACTTCGTCTAGCTGAAGTCCTCGCCTTTTTACTTCACCATCGACGTAAAAGTTTTGGGCAAAGCCACCATCTGGATGTTGGGAGTTAGCTAAATAAATTAAAACTCTTAGAGGTGTGTCAGTCTCACCTGCTGCTAATAATCCTATAGCACTGTTAACCAAATCCCGTGGCCAAACATAGTGATAGCCACCATATTCGCTATCGTCTCCTTTGACCTGCCCCCAGGGAATAGAAAGGGAGGCAATCATCGCACCAGGATACTCTTTATCTTCGTGAGCCAGCAACACACTGAAACTATTGCAGTAAAGTTTGCCGTTATCTTGAGATACTTCTTCTAAAGACAGAATTTCGTCGCGAGTTCGATTCCATTGATCGATAAAACGCTCTTTATGCTGTTTAAAAGCAATACCCAAAGATTGGAAAAGATTAGTTGTCGCTCGGTGCAGAGTGTTGCCAAAAGCAACCGTTAAAGTAAATTCACTTTTCTGGGACAGGTCGAGTTCTCCCATTAGAGCCACATTACCATCCTCGGCGCGATCAAATTCCCAATCCATCTGATAATTATCGGCTAAATCTTGCCAGCCATCACTGTGTCCGACATAACCGCAAGAAAGACGTTTAAAGGGAACTGTAGCTGATATAGCTAGCCAAGTATTATCTTTTTCAGCTACCAAAACTTCTCGTCCCGCAGCTATGATTACATAAGCATTGTTATGTTTACCTCCATCATTTAAGTGGGGCGCACAAAGAGCATAAAGCTTTAGTTGGGCAAGATATTCTGGACTACCAGTCAGCCAGGTATGCTGCAAAACACAGGGCAGGTGAGGATCGCTGATAATTTCCTTGTGAATAGTATAATTTCCATTAGGATCGACATTGGTAACGTAGTAACCTAATGCGTTTTTGTCTATTTCTTGGATTTTGGTTTTTAAATGAGCCTTTTCTTCATGAAAGAAATTGCCATCGCTAACTAAATACTGCAAGTCTCGGATTTGAGGGCGATCAATAGTAGGATAATAAACTTCGGTAATAACTCCATTCCACAGGGTAAACCAAATACGACTATCGGCTGAGTAGGCAGTACCCACTCCCTGTTTGCTGCCCTGTGTCCAGCGCGGTTCTATTCCAGGGTGTCCGAATGCTTGGTGTTCGCCGCGAAAATTTACCATAATTAATCAAACTTACAAATTAAAAACTCAATCAACTTGTTGGGGATAATGCACTACATTAATATCTGACGTTACGTATTTAATCTAACTACTGTGACGGGGTGACGGGGTGACGGGGTGACGAGGAGCGAAGGGCAGCGTTGAACCGTCCCCAACGGTGCGCGTTCCCTTGCGCCTGACGGCGACGCGGGGTCACACCGCAAGTCTCCAAGCCTTAATTATGAGTGCGTAACATCAGTTAATATCTACAAGACTTACCAATCCCTCTTGTACCATTTCTTTAACCGTCGGCAGAAATAGTGCGATCGCTACACTGTGACAAAGGCTTTAGCCACATAATGATCCCCCAACGCGCTGCATCGCTTTTTCTCAATCACGACGTGAGAAAGATTTTGCTTCGACAAAGAGATTCTTAATCTCTGAATGCTGACCACGTATATTTGCTTCTAGACGATCGATCGCGTCTGTTACTTCTTCAACTGATAATTCTCGCTGAAAGATAATTTCAATATTAAGTAATACTTCGTCAGGTCCAAAATGCAATGTAAGTATGCGCATTACTTCTTTAACGGCAGGATCTTTGGTGGCTAGTTCGCGAATACTTTTGACAGTCTGAATATCGGCACTTTCACCTACCAATAAACCTTTACATTCATAAGCTAGCAGAACAGCAACTATTGTCAAAATAATGCCAATAATAACCGAAGCTGCTCCGTCAAAATAAGGATTTTTTAATAAGTGACCCAAGAAAACGCCCAAAAAAGCGACTATTAAACCTAAAAGAGCAGCAGAGTCTTCAAATAAAACCGTAAAAATAGTCGGGTCTTTACTATTTTTTGCTGCTTGCCAAATGTTTTGATCGCTCTTGTTAGATAATAACTCCCGATAAGCCACACGCCAAGATAACCCTTCAAACACGAACGCACAGCCTAAAACAATATAACTCCATAACGGGTCTTCTAAAGGAGACGGCTCGATTAAATGAGTTATGCCTTCATAAAAAGACATTCCACCGCCGAGGGCAAAAATGAGAATCGCTACGATTAGAGTCCAGAAATATAATTCCTGACCATAACCAAAAGGATGGCTAGCATCTGCTGGTTTTTTACTGAGACGGATGCCTAACAATAATAGTAATTCATTGCCTGTATCGACTAGGGAATGAATACCTTCTGAGAGCATAGCCGAACTACCGCTAATTCCTGCTGCAATAAATTTAGTAATGGCGATCGCTAAGTTAGCAGCGATCGCAGCAAAAATAGTTTTTTTTGAGGAGTCAGATGCCATAATCGGTTTAAGTAGTTAATTATGAGAGAAAACCAATACCGATCATAACGGACTAAGGAGTCGGCGATATATAGCCTAAACCTAAAAGCTTGTTCAGGTTTGCGGTTTAGATAAAGCTTGCAGTTCCTCCCAAGAATAGTGAGCGAGAATTTCATTTTCTCCCTCAGCTTCTCCTAAAACTTCCATCGCTTTTTGTTCGAGTTGTTCTAAATCTTCTCCTACTACATCACCAACTGCACCGCCGACTACAGCACCAGCAATCGCCCCTAGGGCAGCACCAGTTTTGCCGCCAATTAATTTACTACCAATCGCAGCACCAGCTACACCGCCACCAACCGCGCCAATTCCTGTTTCCAGGGAATGAGCTTGCTGTTTCTGGGCAACTTCTTGTATTTTTTGCTCTTGCCGCTCTTTATTCTTATTTTCTTCGTTCATCTTAAGTTATCCTCTTTTACTTCTTACTTTTTACTTTCCCCAACCCAGCAAGGTCAGGCACTCCCATCCGTTCTTTCAAATGCTCTGCCACCCGAATAGCATTGGCAATAATAGTTAAAGTGGGATTTACGCCAGAGTGGGAAGGAAAGAAACTACCATCGACTACATAGAGATTATCTACATCATGAGTACGGCAGTTGATGTCTAAAACAGAAGTTTGGGGATCTACGCCAAAGCGACAAGTACCGCACTGATGAGCTACCGCAGACAGTGGTAAATAGTTGCGGGGATAGATGCCAAAGGGAATAACGTGCTTGGTGCTGCGCTCTACTGCCTTGAGAATTGAAGTCCAGCGATAAATCAATCGATCTCTGGCTTCAGTATTGTTGGGCGTATAGTCTAAATGCAGCTTACCATTTATCCACTGCACGCGATTGTTAGGAACGGGTAAATCTTCGGTTTGCAACCACCAGCCTGTAGTATGCTTTGCCATAACTTCCAAAGCATTTTCTGGTGTCAACTTAACGTAAGGAGCAAGAAGTGGTGGTGAATCGGCGGGCATCATGCCTGCTTTGACGTTGCCCGTATTCTGCACCATACCCATGGGGTAGGGAAAATCAGGTTCACCCCAGTAGTAGTCATTTAAACCGATAGTTTTTTGATGTACCGACTCGTTAGGCTCATCTTGCAGAGATACCATTGCTGTTGCCAAGTGTTTCATAAAGTTACGCCCCACTTGGTCGGAACTATTAGCTAATCCGTTGGGATGGGAATCATTAGCCGAACGGAGTAGTAAAGCAGAGGAGTTGATTGCACCGCAGGAAACGACTACTAAATCGGCAGAAAACATCTGTTTTTGCTCGGCAATTTCCGTCTCAACTCCAGTAATCTCGCGTCCAGACTCGCTAGTATGTAACTTGACTACTTTAGCTCCCGTCATTAAGGTTAAATTAGAATAAGCCTGGGCTGGACGCACACAGTTAACTTCGGCATCACCTTTGGCATGAACCAAACAAGGAAAACCATCGCAGGTATCGCAACGTATACATTCAGATAAAGTTTTATCTACTTCATTAAGTTTAATTGCTACTGGTAAATGAAAAGGATAAAACCCTAACTGGCTGAGTTTGTCTACTATCCTCTGCATAAAAGGTTCTTGGCTAACTGGGGGATAAGGATAGTCAGCTTCTGCTGGGGGTTCGGTGGGGTCTTCTTTTCGTTTGCCGTGGACGTTGAAAAGTTTTTCGGCTTTGGTGTAGTAGGGAGCAAAATCACGAAACTTAAGGGGCCAAGCTGGAGAAATACCGCCTTTATGCTGTACCTGTTCAAAATCGCGCTCTCTTAAAGGCAATAGTGCAGCACCGTAAACTTTAGTATTGCCACCTACCCAATAGCAAGTTTGGGGCTTAAAGGTTTTTCCTTCTTTGTTGCACCATTCCTCGTCGGTAAAGTAGCGTTGTTTTTGATAAACTTCGGTAGGATTCCAATTATCTTTTTCACGAGGTAAAAACTCGCCTCGTTCTAGAAGCAAGATTTTTTTGCCTGTAGGTGCGAGTTCGTGAGCCAGAGTACCTCCTCCCGCTCCCGTACCGATAATAATGATGTCGTAGTGTCGATCTTTAACGCTCATTTTTAATCTTTATCAAATTAGTTGTTTGCTTGTTGGGCGTTGATGATTTAGCTAACGAGCGTGGTCTTGGGGGTTTCCCTCAATAAGCGACTCGTTCAAGACAAGTATAAAACCGATAGTAATACTGTTTGTAGCTTTTAGTTCTTAGCTATTAGCTCTTAGCTTTTTTAAAGGCGATTTACTTAATACGTTAGAGCGATCGCGTGTCAGAGGTATGTCATTGCCATCACGTTTTGGCGAAACTGTTATTTAATTATTAGAATTAGTTACTTTAAAAATCCTCAATAATTATAGAGAAAAATGCAGAGTCCTAGCGAGGGAGATAATGATCATCTCTAATTATTCTTGAAAAAAGTTTGTTAGTTTCTCTTTCTGGTCGGATAGTATTGTATCTTGAGTTTTGGGACAAGATCTGGAAATATCTGTAGGAAAGATGACAAACAACTATCGCACCGAAAAAGACTCCATGGGATCGAAGGAAATACCCTCTAACGTATATTATGGTATCCAGACTTTAAGAGCTACAGAGAATTTTCCGATTAGCGGTATCAAACCTTTGGCAACTTATGTAGATGCCTGCATCCTGATTAAAAAAGCTACAGCGATCGCCAATGGAGAATTAGGCTGTATAGACTCAGAAATTAGTCAGGCAATTGTCAAAGCTGCGGATGAAATTCTAGAGGGAAGGCTGCGAGATCAGTTTGTGGTCGATGTCTATCAAGCTGGGGCGGGGACATCTCATCACATGAACGTGAACGAAGTTTTGGCAAATCGAGCTTTAGAGATATTAGGAGATGAGAAAGGTAACTACAAAAAAGTTAGTCCTAACGATCACGTTAATTATGGTCAGTCTACCAATGATGTAATTCCCACGGCGATCAGGGTTGGAGCCTTGTTAGCTTTAGATAAAACTCTTTATCCTGCTTTAGATAGTGCGATCGCCGCAGTTGAGCAAAAGGCGACAGAATTTCAAGATATTGTTAAATCTGGACGCACCCATATGCAGGACGCTGTACCTGTGCGTTTAGGGGCAGGATTTCAAGCCTGGGAGCAAATTTTACAAGATCATAAGCACAGAATTGAAGTTGCTGCTGGCGATCTATACAGCTTAGGCTTAGGCGGTAGTGCCACAGGCACAGGATTAAATACCCATCCCCAATATCGTTATCGTGCAGCCGAATTGCTAGGAGAATTTATTGGCAAACCGCTACAGCCTGCCCCGCATCTAATGGCAGCCATGCAAAGCATGAGTCCTTTTGTAAACGTTTCAGGCAGCTTACGTAACCTAGCACAAGATTTAGTCAAGATTTCCCATGATTTGCGTCTGATGGATTCAGGGCCACAAACAGGATTGAAAGAAATTCAGCTACCCGCTGTACAGCCTGGCTCATCAATTATGCCAGGAAAATATAACCCTGTAATGGCGGAAATGACCTCAATGGTATGTTTTCAGATTATGGGCTACGATACGGCGATCGCTTTTGCAGCACAGGCAGGACAGTTGGAATTAAACGTGATGATGCCTTTGATCGCCTATGATTTAATTCACAGCATCGAAATCTTAGGCAATACTATCGATAGCTTGAGTAAGCGTTGTTTGGCAGGCATTACTGCCCGTCGCGATCGCTGTTTGGCTTATGCTGAAGGCAGTTTAGCTTTAGTTACGGCTCTTAATACTCATATTGGTTATCTAAAAGCAGCAGATGTAGCCAAAAAGTCTTTAGCCACTGGAAAATCTATTAGAGCGATCGTTTTAGAAGCAGGCTTAATGGACGAAAATCAATTAGCAGCAGTTTTAGATTTAGGCAAAATGAGTAATTTGCCCGAATCTTGACAACACTTTGAAATAAAATTTATCTAGCACTATTCAACAAAGTAAGTTGCTATATTAATTAAGTTTTATTGCCTAAAGTTTATGAATATTAGTTTTTTGTTCATAGTTTTTATTACCCGTGCTTCAATTTTTAACTAGTTATAACTATACAAATTATAAAGTAATGTCAAAATCGACTATTTGGGTAAACGAACAGATCGATCCAGGTGGGCTAATCCATGCTTGTATTGCCTGTCAAAATAAAGAGGCAGCAGAAAATTGCCATCAAAATTGGCAAAATGATCTGACTGAAGAACAAAAACAAAACGGCTGGATTGCTAATCTGCGTAAGGTTGATTCTTGGGATGATGTTCCTGTAAATGCTTTGAAATTAAGCTTTTAGTCTGTGGGGGCGACAAGCAAGCATCAAAGTACAATCAAGAAAAGATCACTATTTTCAGGAATAAAGCTCATACCGAATTTTTGGTTGCTAGGGATTAATCTTAAAAATACGTAACGACAATTTTTCTATCTTGTTATAGATTGCGCGATCGCTTGTCGTTTTGAGAGAATGATTTTAATTACTTTATCAGTTCTAATAAATTGCCTCAAACTTCTTTTGCGCCGCTAGATTGGCTACATATTTCGTTACGCTTAGGTATCGCGTTACTTGTAGGCGCAATTATTGGTTTAGAAAGAGAAACTAAAAGTAAACCAGCAGGATTAAGAACAAATATGTTGGTTAGTTTTGGCTCGGCATTAATAGTACTTGTTCCTATTCAAATAGGTGCAGCGGAGCAGAATTTAGATATTCTAGGCAGAGCTATCTCAGGCGTAATTACTGGTGTTGGCTTTATTGGCGGAGGAACTATTTTACGAGAGTCTAGAGTTAAAGGTCTAACTTCGGCAGCAGCAATTTGGGTTTCAGCTGCTCTTGGTATTACTGTAGGCTGTGGCTTGTGGCTTCTGGGATTGATAGGAGCTTTAATTACCTGGATAATTCTCCGACTATTTGATAAGTGGGAAAAATATATTTAGTATAAAGTTAGCCAGAAAAAAAGCCGAGTCTTGACGCTCTTGGTAAGCTTAAAACTCAACTTAAAATAATTTTATAGATAATCTAATTTCGCCATGGGAATGACGAAATTATTGTTTAAAATTGAGAAGTTTTAGTAGAAACTATTGGCGAATACTATAGACTTTTTTACGATAAATTTTATCGAGAACAAATTTATTGTTCTTTAATTTCCTGGGCAGTATTACTTTCGATTAATTGTTGGTTCATTGAGGAATAAGAAACTATACTAAAAAATAAAATAATTCCCGATACAAAAGCTGTACTAATAGCTAATTTTTTTGAATATCTGCAGTTAACTATTTTCTGCCATAAACTCTGAGAGCGGAAGTTTTTATATGATGGGATATTATCAGGCTGTGAGTTTTGCTCTTTTCTTTCGAGCAATCTATAAATGCGTTCTGGCGTAAAGCCACCAATTCTTTCTTCTTGCACGGCTTCCAGCCTTTCTTTTAAAACAATTATATTTTTAAGCTTAGATTCAAAAGTAGTTAGGTAAACAAATATTCCTTCCAAATCGTCCACTAAGAAATCTAATTTAGAATCTGTTTCTTTAATTGGCGATGGCAAAACAGAATTCTGTGAATCATAGAAGTTTGTTTGAGATGATTGGAGTTTTAAAAACTCCAATTGTTGCTTTAAATTGTCTAGTTCGGTAGGAAGCGCGCTTAACTTCTTTTTGCTTTTATCAATCTCTTCTATTAAGGGAATGTACATTTCAACAATAGAAATCAAATTGGTTATTTGACATTGAAGATTTTGGTGACTAATTTTTTTCATTGGATTGTTATTTAAAATTTAAAACTAAATAAATAATTGTTGGCGAGAAGACTAAAATTGTATTTTGCGATCATAAACCAAATAAAAAAAACACTAGATAACAGCAAGTTGCTGAAAATTCTTTATATATTTATGTTAAGAGCGTTGTTCTTGTTAATAGCTTAATAATAAATTTTTTGGCGACTGTTTATTATTAAGCTGTGTTCTTTCTAGTTTATTTATAAGTAGAAAACAATTTCATCAATCTATAGTCAGAGATATTCGTGATTAAGTTTGGTTATTGATTGAAATTTTGCTTATGTTTGAAGTCGTACAGAAATATGCTAAAAAAGCAATCATATCGCTTCAATTCGTTTTTAATTCTTTCTTTAGATAGATTTATACTTGCTATATCTATCTAAAGAAAGAAGAAGAATTTGCAAACTCATAGTTTACTTGTACAGTAATATAGTTCGCTAAATTAAGTTTGTTCAAACTGAATAAATCTAATCTATCTAGTAATTCTGGGCGCAAATAAGCCTACCAGTTCAAATGCTGCAAAAAGTCTATTAATTCATATCGATCACTTATTAAACCGCGTCTAATTTGAAACCCATAGTTTTTAAGATAAAGGACTTGTCCGCATATACTGTTCGGGGGATTAGGGACTGGGGACTAGGAATTAGGAATACAAGTTGTTCCTAAAAAATAAAACTACAGTTTTCCCTGTGGAGGCGGTTATATCTATTTATTTATCACTCCCTACGGAGAGTAATCTTTGGCTACTTTCGTACAGCATTACTAGAAAGCGAACATATAACAACGATTTCGTTATTTTTAAAGTTGAAAAAATAGGAGAAAAAAATGCCACAAGGTTGGACAGAAATTTGGCTATGGGTAGCTTTTATTGGCATGGTAATTGGATTCGTAATTTTAGGCATAAGAGCGATATCTCACCGTCACAGAGAAGGCATGGAGTTTAGTATGGTAAGCTTCTTTGTCTGTCTTTGGGCTGCCTGTATGTATTTATCAATGGCTCTCGGTCACACCATCACCCTAGCAGGTGGTCAAGAGGTATACTGGGGACGCTATCTCGACTGGATTGTCACTACACCACTGCTACTTCTGGATCTAGGTATTTTAGCAGGTGCGCGACCAAAATTGATTGGCGCAGTTATTGGTGCAGATATTTTCATGATCGTCACGGGGGTTATTGCGTCGCTAACAACTCCTCCAGAGAATTTTATCTGGTATGTAATTAGTTGCGGGGCTTTTGTGGCTCTTCTATGGGCTTTATTTAGCGAATATAGTGCTACAGCTCACCGTCGTGACGACAAAGTAAGTAAGTTGTTTTCTACCCTACGTAATCTGCTGGTTGTATTGTGGATTTGTTACCCAATTGTCTGGATCTTAGGAGCGCAGGGAATTGAAATTATTGGCACAGCATGGGAAGCGTTTTTCTATGCAGTGTTAGATGTGACAGCTAAAGTAATCTTTGGTTTAATTCTGACTTCTGCTAGTTCAACAACGTTAGCAAAAGCAAGCAATTCCGACAGAATGATGAGGGCAGCCGAGTCATACGTACAAGGATATGAAGGAGAATGATCGCGGCTTCGCCCTTAAAGGATGAATTATGAGGACGAAGGAAGAAGTTGTTTTTTATCCTCAATTCTCATCCCTCATATCTTGTTTGAAAGTCAAATTTACTGTTTCAATAAAACGGATCTAATATTTATGAAAGCAGCAATTATCGATCGCTATGGATCTAGTGAAGTTTTGCAGATTAAAGAGATTGCCAAACCTCAGATCGAATCAGACCAAATGCTAGTTAAAGTTCATGCCAGCAGTATTAACCCTATCGATTGGAAAATCAGAAAAGGTATGCTGAAAAATCGTTCGGGTAATCAGTTTCCAATGTTATTGGGATACGATGTTTCTGGGGAAGTAATCGAAGTTGGCGATCGCATCGACGAGTTTCATTCAGGCGATTTAATTTATGCTCGTCTCGACCAGTCAACGGGAGGTGCTTACGCTGAATATGCTGCGGTTTCTGTGGCGGTTGCTGCTGCCAAGCCGAAAAATATGACTCACGAAGAGGCAGCAACCGTACCTCTTGCTGCCATGACTGCACTACAGGCTTTAGAAAATAAAGGCAACATAGCAGCGGGAAAAAAAGTACTAATTAATGGTGCTTCAGGGGGAGTTGGTATTTTTGCCGTTCAGATTGCTAAAGCATTAAAAGCAGAGGTTACGGGAGTTTGCAGTGGCAGCAATGTTGAGATGGTAAAAAGTTTGGGTGCCGATCGCGTTATTGACCACAAGCAGCAAGACTTCACCGAAGATAACGTCGAATATGACATTGTTTTTGATGTAGTGGGCAAAAGCACGCCACCTGAATGTAAGCCCGTCTTGAAACCCGATGGGGTCTATATTACAACTCAGCCAACTCCTGATGACCAGCTAAAGGAATGGAAACAGAAGCTCATGCCCAACCAAAAAGCAGAAGTAATTATGCTTCAATCCAATACAGCCGATCTTGTTTATCTTACAAGACAAATTGAAGCAGGTAAAATTAAAACCGTCATCGATCGCACCTATCCGCTCTCAGAAATAGCTGCTGCTCACGCCTATAGCGAAACAGAACACGCAGCGGGCAAAATTGCGATCTCTATTACCAATTAAGATCGATTAGTACGACATGAAGACTCGACCGACGGTGCTAGTCACCCGCAAATTACCCGCTGCTGTAGAAACACGTTTAGAAAAAGATTATCTGCCCTGTCTTAATCAAGACGACCATCCTTATTCTATAGAAGAATTGTTACTAGGAAGTCAGCAAGCAGACGCTTTAATCATCACTGGACAAGATGCTCTAAGCGGTTCAGCGATCGCTCAATTACCAGCATCAATTAAGGCGATCGCCACTTACTCGGTGGGCTACGATCATATCGATCTCGAAGCAGCCAAAGAGCATGGCATTTTCGTAATTAATACTCCCGATGTGTTAACTGATGCGACAGCAGATGTAACCTGGTTATTACTGCTAGGTGCTGCTCGTCGCGCCCATGAAGGAGAACAGTTGGTGCGTCAAGACAAATGGAAAGATCCTCGTCCTACCGAACTACTCGGTACGGAAGTTACGGGTAAGCGTCTAAGTATCTTAGGAATGGGACGAATTGGCAGAGCAGTTGCTCGACGAGCCAAAGCCTTTAAGATGGAAGTTCATTACAGTAATCGTCATCGGCTTTCGCCCGAACAAGAGGCAGGCGCAATTTTTCACGACGATCCAGAAGAATTGTTGGGGGTAAGTGATTTCTTTTCGTTTCACTGTCCCGCCACTGCCGAAACCGAACATTTCCTCAACGCTCGACGGATTGAATTATTACCCGATGGGGCGATCGTCGTTAATGCAGCCCGTGGTAGCTTGGTAGTGGATGAAGACCTTATTGCAGCCTTGCGATCGCGCAAAATTCAAGCTGCTGGTTTGGATGTATTTGAGGGAGAGCCTGAAATTAATCCTGCTTATCGAAGCTTACCCAACGTATTTCTGTTACCGCATATTGGTAGTGCGACGATAGAAACCCGAACTCAGATGGGATTTTTGCTGCTGGATAATTTAGATGCTGTCTTTGCAGGTAAACAGCCTCCCAATTCCCTTACCTGATATCGTAGTACGTTGACTGGTTAGGACAGAAAAATGAACTGCTCGTAAGTAACAAGTAACAAGTGTCCTAATATAAGTACGTATTACTGTATGTATCAGGTTGTCACAAATTCAGTTTCTTGTCTCGTCTTAATTGAGTAGGCTAATTTTTGATAAAAAGCGATCGCTCAGGGCGTAGCTCTCAACCAAATTCGTCTTGATTAAAGAACAGTAGCTTAACCTCAGTTCGGGTTAAGACAATTAAACGATTAAGGTAGCTGTAAGCTCCAATCTGCAAGCCTTCGCAGCCAACCGCACAAATCAGTTTTTTTATTATTGAGAAAGTTGCTCGTCGATACGTTTTACCTCTTCAGTAGAAAGCTCCAAATCGACGGCTTTAACCGAATCTTCGATACTAGAAATATGGCTAGCACCAGGAATCGGCACTATACAGTCATATTTGGCGCGCAACCAGCCTAAAACAATTTGATGAACCGAAACCTTTCTATCTTGGGCTAATTCGGCAATAACTTTAATATTTTGCAAACGACTAACGCGACTGCTTCCCCCCAAAGGACTCCAGGGAAAGAAAATTAATCTTTCTTTTTCACAATAGTCTAGCACCCCATCAAATTCGGGTTGACGATGCCAGGGATTATATTGATTTTGTACGGAAACAATATCTACTACTTGACGAGCCTGTTTAATTTGCTCGACAGTAAAGTTAGATACGCCAACGTAGCGAATCAGCCCTTCAGCTACGGCTTCCTTGACTGGGGTTAAAGCTGCTTCAACTGTGTAGTCGGGATCTGGTGCATGATATTGCCAAAGATCGATTGGCTTAGAACCGCCAAGAATTACATGGCTTTCACGAATAGTTTTTCGTAAGCGATCTGGATTACCATCACGAGTCCATCTTCCTTCAGGTCGTATTAAACCTCCTTTGGTAGCAACCGTAACCGAACTTGTATCTCCTGGGTATTGTTGAAATGCCTTAGCAATTAGGCTTTCATTGTGATGTTTATCGGATTCATCTCGGCAATAAGCATCAGCCGTGTCGATTAGAGTCACACCGAGATCGAGAGCTTTATGGATAACGGAAATTGCGTCTGATTCTGACGGACGGTCTGATAATGATAGTGGCATTGCACCTAAACCGATCTCACTTATCTGGCGATCGCTACCTAGCTGTTTATATTTCACGGGCAATTTTTAATTTTCAATTGAATTGAATTATCTCTATTTACTCTTAGGGCAACCAGAAATTTATCTATCATAAGTATCAACATTGGCTGAGACAAAGATTTGTGCTGCCGTTAGGTTCAGTTCTTTAAACTGTTTTGTTTCTAATTAACAAAAAACCCTGCTCAAGACAGGGTTAAAATAATTTGCAAAAAGGAGAGACCAAAGCGTCGAATTAAGCTATGCCAAGCCAATGAAAAAAGCCTTGTCCAGTAGTTAACTCAATTACCAATGCTCCTAAAAATCCGATCATGGCTAATCTACCATTCCAAATTTCCGCACTAGGATTAGAGCCGAATTGAAACTTAGTTGCAAACTCGCCATATTTACGATTAGATTGAACATCGAAATGTTCGGTAGGTGTTTGATTTTCCATATTTGCCATATTGATAATTCCTTGAATGTAATTTGAAATGAATCACTTTAAAGATAAAAAATACAACTTTGTTTGTTATCTATCTTTAGTAATAAAGAAAGTTTTTATTGTGTTGGTTTGATAACATAAAAACTAAGGCTTGTCATCAATTATCGAAGGTTTTAATCTAATTCTTATGACATAAAACTAGATATAGATATTAAACTCGTTTTAATTGCCCAACTACCCAATATCGGCACAAATAACAGCCCTTCAATCCATATACCATAAACCCAACGGGGAGTATCTGTACTTATCTTCCAAATATAAATCAAATTAACTGCTATAGCTATAATCATCTCTAGATGGTAAGCCATAATACCTGTTATCCATGAGGTAATTATAGTTAGCAACATCGATATATTCATTACCGTCAAAATTATTTTTGTCTTTTTAATTCCTGCTATGATTGGCAAAGTAAGTACACCTTTTTCTAAATCGGATTGAATATCTCGAATATCAAAAGTATGAGAATTAGTCACAATAAAAACGAACAAAAATAAAGTAACTAATGCTGCTGTAGAATCGAATTGTGAGCTTGCATAAGCTATTGGCAAAGCAACTACGGCATAGGTTAAAATACTGCCAACAATCCAAGCTTTTGAACCAGGAATGTCTTTGAGGCGATACCACTGCCATTTTGATTCCCGTTTCCTAGGAAATATGGGTATACCATAAAGTAAAGGAACAATACCTACAATACTAAGCAAACGAACATTTGGAGCGGCATTGTACAATAACATAACAGTACTAGCGATCGCCGTACACAATAAGAGCCAAATATAAGGCTGTCGAAAAAATAACTGGGTTTTGGTATCAGGTATTTCTTGTATATAAGAGTCGAAAATACGGTCTAAATTGTAGGGTATTAAAGCAGAAGCAAAAATCAAAGCGATTGGTTGCCAATCATAACCTAATTCTAATATTTTTTGGGTATATATTCCCAAAGATGCGATCGCAGCAGCAACCCAAACACTAGAATAGATAATTAGTTCCAAAAAGCGGTCATAAAACCATCTCATATCTAATAATTTATTGCTCGAAACTAATTTTGATTTCTTTAAAGATGATTTTGCCTACAATTTGGCAATCTTAGTAATAAATAAGTGCAAAGCGAGTTTTTTGTTATCTATTCTCTACTTTCGCTCCTTTTTTGTTTACATAATCTTGTACATCTTAGCTCAAAGAAAAAAAACACACATCTAACTTTTGTAGGGTAAACTCTAGTTTTTTGGTTAATTCTGCTGATATTAGATTTAGTAAATCAAAGTACGACCACCGAAAGATGTATGGTCAGACAAATATTAATAACTTTAAGAAATAGCAGTTCCATCTAAGCAACAAAAATCAAATGGTATTAAACCCAATGAAGGCAAAATCTCGAATAACATTTATTGTTGAGTCTGATTTTTGCAGATATCTTTTTAGCTCTGACAAAGCTGTTATCTTAACATACCAGTTATTGAAATAGTTCATATAATAACAATATAATGCCAAGGTTATGCTTCTTAACAATCGAAAAAAAATAGCTCTCATTTCAGTTCACGGCGATCCTGCTATTGACATAGGAGAAGAAGAAGCGGGGGGGCAGAATGTATATGTCAGGAAGGTAGGAGAAGCACTAGCCCGTTTGGGTTGGCAAGTAGATATGTTTACCCGTCGCAGTAATGAAGAGCAAGCAACAATTGTCGAACATAGTCCCAACTGTCGCACAATTCGTTTAGTTGCAGGAGCAAAAAAATTTATTAAAAGACAAGAAATTTTTCAGCATTTACCAGAGTTTGTTACAGCTTTTTTAGAGTTTCAAGCACAGCAAGAGACTATTTATCCCCTTATTCATACCAACTATTGGCTTTCTGCTTGGGTGGGAATGGAGCTTAAAAGACGCCAGCCGAGTAAGCTTTTGCATACATATCATTCCTTGGGTGCAGTTAAATACAAAGCGATTAAAAATATACCGCAAATATCCAAAACCCGTTTGGAAATAGAAAAACAGTGCTTAGAAACCGCAGATACGATCATTGCTACCTCGCCCCAAGAGCAGGAAGATATGCGATTAGTATCACCACAAGGAAATATCGCCGTGATTCCCTGTGGAACTGATATCGAGCGTTTTGGTAGTGTATCTCGACTAGAAAGTAGAGCAAAATTAGAGATCGAACCAGAAGCCCAAGTTGTTTTGTACGTTGGACGTTTTGATCGTCGCAAAGGTATTGAAACCCTAGTTAGAGCGGTAGGTTGTAATCAAGTAAAACAACATCCCAATTTAAAATTAATTATTGTTGGTGGCAGTACTCCTGGCAGAAAAGATGGCAAAGAAAGAGAACGAATTGAAAATATTGTTCGAGAATTGGAATTAGAAGCAATAACTACCTTTGCAGGACGTATCGAACACGCAGACTTGACTTATTATTATGCAGCAGCAGATGTTTGTGTTGTCCCCAGCCATTACGAACCATTTGGTTTGGTGGCGATAGAAGCGATGGCCTGTAGCACGCCAGTTATTGCTTCGGATGTGGGAGGGCTAAAATTCACGGTCGTTAATGAGTTGACTGGTCTACTTGTACCATCCCAGGATGAGCAAGCTTTTGCAGAGGCAATTAATCATGTACTATCTTATCCTGCCTGGAGCAGACAGCTAGAAAAGGATGCCAGAAAAAGAGTTGAATCTATGTTTAGCTGGGATGGCGTAGCAAAACAGCTAGAACAGCAATATCTAGCGGAATTTAATCAAACACAACCAGAACTTTTAAAATCAAAAATATGAATTATTTAGTTACAGTTTTAGCCAACAAACAACAGGCACAAGAGGCATACTCGGTATTAAGCCAAGATGGAATACCAACCGAAAAAATTAACATTTTGGGTGAAGGCTATCAAAGTGCGGATGACTTTGGCTTAATCGATCCCAATCAACAGGCTAGCAAAAGAGCAAAAAAACTGGCTTATATGCTTATTCCCTTTGGTTTTGTAGCAGGATATGCGTTTAACGTACTTACAGGGATTCAACTGTTTTCTTTTACCAATTCAATTACCGAACACATTATTGGTGGTGTCTTAGGCGCAGCCTCTGGGTTATTAGGAGCAATTGTTGTTGGCGGTGGTGTTGGCTTAACGGTAGGCAGTGGAGATGCTTTGACTTATCGTAATCGTCTTAATGCAGGGCAGTATATTATTATCACCCAGGGGACAGATAGTGTGATTCGGCAAGCTACAAAATTATTGCGTCAGTTTGAGCCAAAGTTTATCCAAGGATATACTGAGCCTGTCAACGGGCAATGAAAAATTTTAGGCGTTGTTGATTTATAGCAGTATCAACTGTGGTTAGGACAATATGAATCGTAAGGGCGAACGACCCTAAAGGGTGCGGTAGTCGACGGCACTTACTACTCGGAGCTTGCATCCGAGTAGTAAGTGCCTCTTCTTTGTACGGCGCGTTTTGCGAGACAGTTGCGCCTGACGGCGACGCGGGGTCTTCTCTCATTTCCGCTTGCAAAGACCGCGCTACCTTACCGCTCGCCCTTACTGCACCAATTCTGCAATCGCAGCGATCAACTCTGGAATATTAATTGGTTTGACAAGATGTCGATTAAACCCTGCCTCTAAAGAAAGCTGCTGATTTACTTCTCCTGCATAAGCTGTAAGAGCGATCGCAGGTATGTTTTTCCCTTCAGAAAGGTTGCGAATTTGACCCATCAGGGTATGACCATCAGTTTTGGGCATTCCGATATCACTAACAATTAAATCGGGAGTTGATTTACTTAGAACTTCTAAGCCTGCTGCTGCTGATGCTACCGATATTACTTCTGCACCTTCTTGTTCTAAAACCAAGGTGAGTATATCCAGCGAGTCTACTTCGTCATCTACTACCAAAATTTTGATACCGCTAAAGCGATTTAGCTTTACTGATGGCTCGATGGGATTAATATCTATTGGCTCTACTGTAGGTGTATCCATAAGTGGTAGTTTAACGCTAAAAATTGCTCCTTTTCCCTTTCCCTCGCTGGCAACGGCAACTGTTCCCCCGTGTAATTCGCTTAAGTGACGCACTATGGCTAAACCCAAACCCAATCCGCCAAACTGTCTGGTATTGCCACCTTCTGCCTGACGAAAGCGATCGAATACATGGGGTAAAAATTCTGAATCAATTCCTTGTCCTGTATCTTGAACTTGAATTAATGCTTGTGTACCTATTTTGCCTAGCTTAATCAAAACTTGACCGCCTTCTGGAGTAAATTTAATAGCGTTAGAAACCAGATTCCAAATGATCTGCTGTAAACGTCCTGCATCTCCCGCAACCTGTCCAATCTTAGGTTCAAATTCAGTTTTAATTTGGATTGATTTAGCTTCCGCTGCTAATTGAACTGTAGTTAGTGCCGATTTAATGACCATTTCGAGACTGAGAGGAGTTTGATTGAGATTTAGCTTACCCCGCAAAATTCTAGAAACATCTAGTAAATCGTCAATCAGTTGTGCCTGAAGCTTGGCATTGCGTTCGATTATGCTAATTCCCGCTGCTGTTTTCTCTGGGTCAAGTGTGCCAGCAGCCAGTAACTGTGACCAGCCGAGAATAGGATTGAGAGGGGTACGTAGTTCGTGGGAGACGATCGCCATAAACTCATCTTTTAGCCGGTTGGCTTTGATTAAATCTTCGGTTTGTTGCCTTAGTCTTTGTTCTAATTCTTTAATGCGGGTAATGCTAGTATTTGTACCATACCACCTAATAATTTTTCCCTGTTGGTTACGCAATGGTCTGGCTTTGATTAAAAACCAGCGATATACTCCGTCTGCACCGCGCAAGCGAGCCTCTATATTATATTTCTTGCCTAAAATTACTGATTCTGCCCAAGTTTCTATAACTCTAGCTGAATCTTCAGGATGCAAAAAAATTGACCAACCGCTATTAACCGTTTCTTCTAAAGGAATTCCTGTGTAATCTAGCCAACGTTGATTGAAATAGTCTACTTCCCCGTTTGCTGATGCCGTCCAGATCTGCTGGGGAATGACTTCGGTAATTAGCTTAAGCTCTTGTTCTCTTTGCATTAGAGCCTGTTTGCTAACTTCGCGATCGCTAATATCAATACCAGAAGAAATCAAATATTCTACCTTGCCGTTGCTATCAAACAAGGGAATTAGAGAAAAGTCGAGCAAAATATAGTGTTCTGTCCCTATGCGAGCTTGAACATCAAAACGAATTGTTTCTCCTGCTGCGGCTCTTTTGATTGCCTCGTTTAACTGTGCTTGGCTTTGGGTCGAATAAGACCACCAATAGGTTTGGGCAAAAGGTTTTCCTAAAACATCTTCTGCTTGCAGATTGGCAGCGTCTAAAGCGGGACGATTGGCTTCAATTAAGATCCCATTAGGAGTCAATACACCGACAAAAGTATATAGACTGTTTAAAACTCTTTTCAAGTGCTGTTCGCTATCACGAAGTTGTGCTTCTATCTGTTTGCGATCGCTAATATCCTGTACCGTACCCATCATGCGGGCTGGTTCACCGTATTGGTTATAAAAACCCCTGCCTCTGGCTGCTATCCAGTGGACGCTACCATCTGACCAGACGGCGCGATATTCGAGCCTGTACTCTATTTGATTAGCCAAAGCCTGAGCGTTAGCTGACCGTGCGCGATCGCGATCGTCAGGATGGAGAATACTAATAAATTTCTCATAACTCAATTCGGCATCAGCAGGGAGTCCAAAGATCGCTTTACACTGCTCTGTCCACTCTAGGGTATCTGCGACTAAATCCCAAAACCACATACCCATGCCAGAGGCAACTGTAGCTAGCTTTAATCGTTCTTCACTTTCTTTTAAAGCTGTTTGTGCTTGTTGGCGATTAGTAATATCTCTAGCAATGCCTAATATTCGCTCTAGCTTACCGTCTTGAGTACGGCTGTATACCCTCTCTTGGGTACAAAACCATCGCCACTCGCCATTTTTGTGACGCATTCGATATTCAAGTTTGCATACTTCTCCTGGTTGCGATCTCTCAAGTCTATCTAAGTGAACAGGAAATAGAGCCAAATCATCAGGGTGCATGACTTTAGTTCTAAACTCTTGCCCCATTTCTAGAATATGTTTTGGGGTATAGCCTAACGAATCATAAGCCTGGGAATTAATATAAAGATTGCGTTGGGAAATTGCGTCAAATATGTATAGTATTCCAGGAATAGCATCGGCAAATAGCTTGAAGTCTTTACTTGACTCTAACTTCTGACAATCTGCTGGCTCTAGATCTCTTTTTGCTGCGGTAATATCTTTAAAAGTTGTCACTACTCCTGATGGGCGATCGCTGCTGCCTGAAAATAACGGCTGAGAGGTTAATGAAAGCCATACCAAGCTACCATCTGGCTGATAAAATTCCATCTCCAGATTAGAACAAGGCTGCCCTGTTTCTAAGGCAGTTACCACACTTTTAGAATTACCAAAGGCGATCGCTAAATCTGAAGCAGCAACCCCAATCATTTCCTCAGCAGAATAGCCTAATATTCTCTCTGCATCTCTATTACAGCTTTGAATACTACCATCAGCTAGCTGAAACAAAATTCCTACTGCTGTAGCCGCATTAGAAATGCTATCTGAAACTGTCTTCATGTCGATACTTTGACTACACTGCCAGTAACACTAAATCGATTTTATCTACTAACCAAATTACTGTCTAGTAACATTTTCACCTAGCTATAGAGAACTATAAAGAACATTTTAAAAACCATTCTGATGACCATTATAAAAATATAACAACTTTTAAGCTATCTAATATTCCTATCTTCAGAAAAATTCTATCTGTTGGGTGATGCCTAACTAGACTCCGAAGCACAAATCACAACGGACTATCTTACCAAGAGGTAATAGGTAGTAAGTAGTAAGTAGTAGGTAATAAAGAACTTAATATTTTATTCACGCACGAAGTCTACTATAAAAGAACAATCGCGCCTAGAAAATCTGATGTTCAGCATTATCTTAACATCAGCGCAAGCTGCTTGGCTTCGTAGCGTCCTTTACCCTCAAGCAGGGCTTATTTCATTCTCGCAAGCCAGAGAATAAATTCTCTGTCTAAATATATTAAATCCGTTTAAACGGACTTGGACTTTAAGCCAAGAAATTCATTTCTTGGTTGATTATAGTCAGAATGAAATAGGACTGACCCACAAGACTGCGCTCGTTGTTCGGTAAATCAGCAACGCCTTTATTTTTGACCAAAAACATCTCTAATGCGATAAATTGGTCTTCTTTGAGATTCGTGATAGGTACGCATCAAGAGTTCAGTCACTAAACCAAAGCAAAACAAATTAACTCCAGTTATGACTAGCAACACGGCTAAAATTAATAAAGGGCGATCGCCAATGTTTTGATTAAAAAACAGTTTTACAATCGTCAGATAGAAACCCATTGCTATGCCCGCAGCCAAAGAAATTACGCCTCCTAAACCAAAGACGTGCATGGGACGGGTCAAAAATTTCTTCATAAAGAAGACGGTTAACAAGTCCATTACTACCCGAATTGTCCTACCCAAGCCATATTTACTCTGTCCAAAGCGTCTAGCATGATGGCGCACGGGTATTTCTGCTATTCTTGCCCCTTCAATATATGCCAATGCTGGTAAAAAGCGATGTAGCTCTCCATAAAGGTTCATATCTGCCACCAATTCAGAGCGATATGCCTTGAGAGAGCAACCATAGTCATGTAGTCTGACTCCTGTTACCTTAGCAATAATCAGGTTGGCAATTTTGGAGGGAAGTAATCTGGTTAATGCTGCATCCTGTCTATTTTTGCGCCAGCCACTAACTAAATCATAGCCTTCGTTTAACTTAGCCAGCAGCATGGGAATATCGGCAGGATCGTTTTGCAAATCGCCGTCTAAAGTTACAATTGCTTTCCCCTCTGCTAACTCAAATCCTGCCGCCATCGCTGGAGTTTGACCATAGTTACGCCGTAAGATTACCGCCTTTAGATCGACACGCCTCTGTGCCAAGTCGGTTAGTACCTGAGTTGAACCGTCTTTTGAGCCATCGTCCACACAAATTATTTCGTAGCTCAATTGAGTTTCTCTGACAGAATTGGCGATCGCTTCTACTAATGCTTCTACACTCTCAGCTTCGTTATAAATCGGCACAACTACTGATAGGTCTAGCTGGGGTGACTCTAAAACGGAAGCAATACGGTTTTCTATAGATGGAGATGGCATAGCAGAATAAATAATTGAGCAGAATTTAGCCGAGAAACATCAAAGATAAATTTATGTATGTCTCATAAATTATCCAGTATTAGATAACTCTTGTCACTAAATTAATTTTGTTTTATTTGAAAAGGTTATATATTGCTTGATTAGCCATTATTAAGCTTGTCTATTTTATTTTTAAATGTCTCATTATTGTCGCCAATGAAATTAGTTTTTAAGTGGTTGAGGTTTTTTAGTTTACTTAGTCTGCTGTTTGGTACATCAACAATTAATCAAGAAACTCTGGCACAAAAGAAAGATTTTAAGTCAAGTGTCGAGAATAATATAGCTGACGATGTTCCCAGGCTTTGTCATCAAGACTTATCTACCGCTATTGAGAATGTTATTAACCGTTCTGAGTTTAGGCGATCGCGTTGGGGAATTGAAGTCCAAACTCTTGATGGTGATTCTCTATACAGCCTAAATGGAGATAAGTTTTTTACCCCCGCCTCCAGTGCCAAACTTTTAACGACTGCTGCTGCACTTTCGTCATTAGGTGCAAATTATCGCTTTCGTACGCCTATCTATAGTGTGGGTAATCCACCCAATTTAACTTCTTTGCGCCTAAAAGGAAAAGGAGATCCCACCATAACGAGCCAAAGCCTAAAAGATATAGTACATCAGTTGCAGGTCTTAAGAATCAAACGGATCGAAAAATTAATAATTGATGATAGCTACTTTGAGCCACCGACAATTAACCCTACCTGGGAATGGTCAGATATTCACAGTTACTTTGCCACGGCAGTAAATAGTACAATTCTCAATCAAAATACGGTCACTCTGACCCTATTACCACAGCAGATAGGACAGCCCGTTAAATTTTATTGGAGTGATGCGATCGCAGCTAGACAATGGCAGGTAATTAATGAAGCGACAACTGCGGCTTTGGATGCTCCTTATGAGGTCGAAATTGATGGAGATTTAGGAAGACCTACTTTACAAATTAGGGGAAAGCTAGCCGTTAATGAACCTGCCGACGTTTGGGATTTAGCCATAGTCGATCCTGGTAATTACTTTTTAGAATCACTCCGTCTGTATCTAGCTCAATCTGACATCAAGGTTGTCCAGGGAATAGTAATCAACAAACCAGATCGAAATAAACTAGAAACTGAATTAATGGTAATTACTTCTTCACCAATACGGCAAATTATAGCTAAAACCAATCAAGAAAGTAATAATTTATTTGCTGAAGTTTTAGCGCGTGTTTTAGCTAAAGAATTAAAGCTAAAAACTCCGATTGAAGCTATCAATAAAAGCTTGAATAACTTAGGTATCAATTCAGAAGATTATGTTTTGGTAGATGCCTCTGGTTTGTCTCGTCAAAATTTGGTTACTCCTAAAGCATTGGTCACAATATTAAGATTAATGTCTCGCTCTGCTAATGACCAAACTTTTCGTCGCTCTTTAGCGATTGCTGGAGTCAACGGCACTTTAA
Organism: Chroococcales cyanobacterium; assembly: GCA_038259125.1. Lineage (GTDB taxonomy): Bacteria > Cyanobacteriota > Cyanobacteriia > Cyanobacteriales > Xenococcaceae > Waterburya. The sequence continues at coordinate 33,207 of JBBSPC010000031.1, forward strand.
AAAACCGCTTTATAAATACTGCTGTCAAAAATAATCTAATTGGCAAAACTGGCACCTTAACAGGAGTTGGCACGTTGTCAGGATATTTATCTGCTGCTAATGGTCAAACTATAGTTTTTAGTATTTTGCTTAATAATTCTGAGCTGTCGAGCAAAAAAATCAGACAAGTAATCGATCAAATAACTGTGATTTTAGATCGTGCTGGTAAGTGCTGAGTATCACTGACAAAAAAAACTTTCTTGATGTTAATAGTAATATAAAGCTGCGATGTTTTTAATAATAAGAAGCGATTAAATTCGCCTAAATTTTAGATTAATCTAAAAGAGATTAATGCCAATGAAAAATTTTTAAATCGAACAAACTAAATATAACCTTAGGAAAATTGCTCTATGAAAACCTTTAAAATTAACAGCTTAAAATTTATTATTACTGGTATTGCGATCGCCATAGGCATAACTTCTTTAAAACCAGTCAATGCTCAAAATACTGAAGTTCCTGAAATTGGCTGGAGTAGTAGATTGAGCAGTATGGGATTAGATAAGCCTGATGATATTGGCAAAAGATACACCTTTTATTGTCAGGCTGCATCAGAAAACCTAATTTATTCTCCTATCTGGGGAACAAATATTTACACCGTTAATTCAGACATCTGTACTACTGCTGTTCATTCAGGGATGATTGTCGCCCAGCAAGGGGGCGAAGTAACCATCGAATTACTCAAAGGACAAAAATTTTATACAGGAAGCCATAAAAATAACATTACTAGTCAAGATTATCGAGAAAGCAATATCAGCTTTTCCTTTGTTGGCGAGAAAATAACTCAGACAGAAAAATCTACTTCATCCGCTCAAGAATCAGTCAAAAAATCTTCTGGAATAGAAAGAGTAATGGTAAATGGTGTTCAAAAAGGAGTAGAAAGGTCAATTGAAAAAGTTATTACCAATCTTTTTAAATAAATAGCTGTAGTATAGTTGTACAAGTCTAAAAACTATAATTTGGTTCTATTTGTTACTCTGCCCTGGTATTTGCTACTTACCCAAACTATTTTCTAATTAATTTGGCATATTTACCTTAGAGGATATCTGAAAAGTTATTGTTTTACATCTGAGATCCTGGTTTAGCCCACCCGAAGGGAGCTTTCAAATGATAATTTATACTTCTCAAACAACCTATTAGGACTGGCGATAGTTTTTCCAGATTATGACTCTAGGCATTAGCTAGTTTTTTTGTTAATCTCGATAGTAAGATCATATTTCTGCGCCTTACTAATGGCTATTTAAAGTTATTGAAAGCTGTATTCATTTCTTTATGGGATTTTAATCAGATGAGATTATGCGACGTTATAGGGTAATAAATTATTAAGTTAATAAATATCTTTAGACCCATTTTCAGCGGAAATGTCCCATGGCTCATAGCTCGTCTGTAAATAAACGAAAAAATAAAAGTTTTGTAATTAATAATAAGTTTTTCTTAAAAGAGTATGCCCAGAAAAACCAGGATTTTTGGGGTGATGGAGTTATAGTAGTCAATTTATTGTTATTAAAAACCGATATTTACGATGATATAGATATAGCCAATTATCAGCCAGAAAACGAGCAAGAGCTAATGGTACATCATCCAGTTTCTTATATACCAAAACAAAATTTTTGGTTTAAGATGCTTAATTTGAAAATAAAAAAAAAATATCAAATAGATCTTGAGGCAGAAAGTAGCGTCAATAATAAATGTCTGGTACTCTTTATCAAAGATGCTTCAATAGAACATTTTTCCATATATTCACTCAAGCTTAACTAACGTCAGTTCGGTTTATTACATGAATATATTTTCTAAACAAATTGAGCCAATTTTCTTTGTTTAGCTGTCTGACAGAAAAAATCAACATACTCTTGATACCCTCCAGGAAAGACGATATTTAAAGTTAAAGGATCTTCTGCATCTCTAGAATCTCCAGGGCCTTGAATAACTTTGATTTCTTGAGTATTAGAGCGATCCAACTTAAGTGCTTGGCGATTTTTAACCTCTCCCCCGCTGCTGTCTACGTAAATTACGACGTTGTTGGTTTTGAATTCCTTACCCAATTCTTGAATCAATTCCAGAAATCCGCGATCGCTCCCACCTCGTTTAAATTCCAGCTTATTTTCATTTTCTACTGCCTTACTTGTCACAGTATCTCCTACTCCCACGATAGTTGGCATGATAGCAGGAGCAAAATTATCTTTAACTAGCTTGAGTAGTGCTTGATGTTGTCTAGGAGCTTGTCGAGCATTGAAATCTTTGCCCAGAGGATAGCTACCTGTTTGCAAGAAGTAGTAATGATTGAGAATTACCAAAACTCCCACTTCTTTAATTGCTCCTCTTAGCATAAACTGAAAGTCTGTTGTCCCAGAATCTTTATCCTGAGATGGCTGCATAATTTCTTTGCCTGAACTATCTCTACCCAAATTGGGAGCATAATGTACAAAAAAGGAATCTGCTAAACCTTGCTCTTGTGCTTCTTGAAGTAGCTTTTCGATCAAAGATTTTGCTTGTTGCTGCAACTCGGCGTATAGCTCAGGAGACTGGCTAAAGGTTTCGTGAAAGACATTTAAGTTGGCTGTGGGAGAAACTTTGTTATCTAATACCGCTGCTTGAATACATTTCTCGATCTGCATCTGATTTAAGCCATATTGAGGCTGTGTAATCAAGGCTCTCAAGGAATCAGCCATTTTCTGCGGTACTGCCTCCAAAAAAGCCATTTCCTCATCGCTTACTCCAGGATGAGAGACATTACCAAAACAGTCTTGCCACTGTACTCCACCTCCAGCTAAACCCTGTAGATATAAGCCTTGCTCTTTGATTTGATTTAAATTGGTAAAGGCTTTTTCAATGATGCCGTTAACGCCTCGCTTGCCGATATGTTCACCGTTAGTTAAAACAAAAAAGCGATCGCCTAGAGACTTAGCAGCTTCCAAATATTTCATCTCCATCCTTCGCGTCAGAGGATCTTTGACCAAACCCATACATACACCGTCAAGATCTTGAATAATTAGAATATTTTCTTGCTCGCTCAGTATTTGGCTCAAACTCTGATAATCGACCGAAAGCGAGCGTTTATGGGGTTCACTGTGCAAATTTGAACTAGGATTAGAAATAGCCATAAGGAAAGATATTTAAATATTGTTTGAGAACAATACTATTTATTCAACCATAGATAACAAAGTTAAAAATTTTCACCGCAGTTTATTTTTCCTAGAAAGGCGATCGCCTTGAGAAAATCGATCATAGGGCGATCGCTAGTATTACTTGTGCCTTAATATTTTCAATCGCCAACATCTATCCGTGAATACCGAAAAATACTAAGATATTTTAAATAAACAAAAAAACCAAAATTAGTCTCATGGAGAATCAACTATTGTGGCATAATTTTTATCAGGAGATTAACCAGCCAGACGAGCAAATAGACTTAGCTAAAGCTTCACTTTATTATGCTCAAGTAGAATATCCAGATTTAGATGTTCAAAAATATCTAAGTGTTTTAGATACAATTTCTTTAGAGATAAAGCCTCAGTTACCAGCAAAGTTTTATCCGCTTAAAGTTATTAAAACAATTAATTATCATCTTTTTGATTGTTTTAAATTCCAAGGAAACAGTCAAGATTATTATAATCCAGACAATAGCTTTTAAAATCGAGTAATAGAGCTAAAAACAGGAATCCCCATAACCCTATCGGTAGTTTATTTAGCAATTGCTAAACGGCTAGATTTTCCGATGGTAGGAATTGGTATGCCTGGACACTTTTTGATTCGTCCTCAATTTGAAAACGCAGAAATTTTTGTGGATGCTTTTAATCGAGGGGAAATTTTATTTAAACAAGACTGTCAGGTAAAGCTGAAGCAAATTTATCAACAAGCTAAATTAGACCCTAGTTTACTTGTTCCCGTGAGCAATAATTTAAGTACAGCGGTTTGCATCTAAATAGGGGAAAATAAGGTGTTATAAAAATAGGTAATAAATGAAGCCCTATTCTGTAGATTTACGAGAGAAGATAGTTAGTGCGATCAAGAAAGGTGATAGCTCGGTGAGAAAAGTTGCGCTA
>JBBSPC010000032.1:0-36869 GCA_038259125.1 Chroococcales cyanobacterium
GATGTAAAAGCTTAGTCAAGAATTTTGAGCGTACACTTGTTCGTTCCAATGCCAAGCTCAAGCTATGTTTTATTCGGCTAATGCTTAAAAGATTGGCTATAGCAACAGTCCCATAAAAAGATCTCAAATGGGTTCTATACAAAGCTTCAATCATATTCTCTACCCCAGTAACTGAACCGATCGCATATCACATAGCCTCAATGCCCTAACTACTAAAGCGTAAAGCTGTTGATATTCCAAAGAATCGGGATTGAAGAAATTCAGATCGATTTCCTCAGCATCATAAGTAGTCTGCTCTAACTTAAAAGGTTCTGATGGCAGAGAAATAGAGTCGGGTAAGTTAATGTTTTTTGATATCTGTTGCCAACTCTTGGCAATCGCATCATTAGCATTTTCAACTAACTCAATAGTTTCATTTTTCGCCACATCTGAGAGCTTCCAGCCCTTTGCCCAAGCTGAATGATGTCTACCTGCTGCCATTTGAATCACACCAAAGATATTCTCGATTTGTATCTCATCAGCATCGAAACTATCTTCTAAAATAGGCAGTAAATGAATCTGTAAAAGTTCTTCAGCTAGAAATGCACTTTCTATGGCATGAGGGGGGCGTTGATGCTTGCTCATAAATTGGTTATATTCTGCTTTAATTTCTTTAATATTTGGTTTATGGTCTGTATGTGCCAGAAAATATGATTTAGGGTCTTTAAAACTAAATTTCTCATAAGCTATTTGTTGCCAACCTCGCATAACGTCTTGCCATTTAACCTGTAATTTGCCCAAATCGTGAGTCAAAATCGCCAACATTACCAACAATTCAAATAAAGCTTCTGCCTTATCTTGTTTGGCTTTAGTAAAGATTTTTTCTTGAATAAATCTTCCTCCTGCTAGAATTAGCTCATCTCGAATGCTGGTATAAGTCACAGATTCTGATTTTCCATTAACCACTCGCTCAGTTTTAAATGGTTTACGCCAGCACGTCCACATCATCCCTAGATGACCAACGTAGGTATCCATGTGATATTCATATTCACTTTTGGTAAATTCTTTTTCGTTTTTGCGAGAAGTAAAGCGATCGCTCTCATCTTCTGCATCGGAATAAACATTGATTCTTAGTCCCAGGCGATCATTATAAAAAATATAGTTAGGATTAACTAAAAGTCTAAAACTGGCAACAATTTCGCCTGGCGACTCAATTTTGGTAGCAACTGGCTGACTGTAGGTTTCGGCTTTGTTTCCTTGAGGATTTTCAATGCGTTTAAATAACCAAGTTTGATGTCCTACTTCCTGAAAATCTCGCCATGCTTTCAACAGACTAGTTTTAGGTACGGAAAAAGCTTCAAGTTGATTAAGATCCACTTCTGGTTCATCAAAATCTATTAAATTCGTGTTTGGAGTGCTGTATATATTTCGATTATCAACAAAACGAATAAGCTGTCTGGCAGTAGAGCGATCGCCTTCAAAGATAGCATCTCGAAACTTATTATCAAACTCTAAACGGTTATTTTGTCGGCGTTTTGCCTGTAATTCAGACTCTGCTTGATGTACCCGATTAACCCAAGTATTCTCTAACTCGAAACCTACTGATTGTCGAGCTTTATTCTCTTGCAATACAGCCCAAGTTAATTCACAAATATCATCTTGATAGGGCAGAAATTTTCTCTTCTTATCAGACTTATTTATTAGCTCTGCTTCTGCATCCTCTCGGTCTGCATTGGCAAGTACTCGATTGTTTTCTGCGATCTCAACTTCATAATAAACTCGAACCTCCCCTGATTCATTTCGAAATCTAGCATTACGCCCAGCCCTTTGTAATAAAGAACTCATAGGACATAATTGGACGTGCATTACTTCAGAAGTAATATTAATCCCGACTTCGATAACCTGAGTAGAAACTAAGACATAGCATTTACCGTCATCTTCCCAATTTTCTTTAAATTTCTCTTGCAAAAATGTTTCTTTTGCCGCTCGATCCTCTGGTAAAAATCGCGAATGCAACAATGTGACTATAATCTCTACATCGTTTATTTGCTCTTCAAGGTCTCTGAATAATCCTTGTGAAAAGGAGACAGTGTTACCAATGACTATTACTCTTTTGAGATTGCGATCGCGAATATCATCGAGAATCAACTTTGCCGATAAAGGTTCTTCGACAGCTTCAAAAGTTCGCTGGCGGTTGTCTTCAATTTCAGGTAAATCTTCTTTGACTACAATTGTTTCTACTTCACTTCCGACAACCGATTTTATCTCTCCTACTAGCTCATCGGTAAGAGTCGCAGTCATCAATAAGAAAGGAGAAATACCTTTAGCTTGCTCTAAAACCTTCAAAACCGTAGCAAAAGAACGGTCAGGATCGAGTAAATGTAGCTCATCAAACACCAAATAGGATGAAAAAATCGCCCCTGCGTTGACGTTAGCCGAACCTCGCCCTACAGAATAAGGAATATTGAGGAAACTGCTTAACATCTGATCGATCGTACAAAAGATAATATCCCCTTCAAATCTGGGATCTTCAGGGTTTTCTCCTGTTTGCAAGGTTACTACTATTTCGCGAGGTAATTGATATTTTTTTGACCAATTATCAACCAGTTTTTTAGTTCTTTCTCTCAAACTGTTTGCTAGAGTCCTTAATGGTACTGCATAAATTAATTTATTAGGGAAATTGCAGTTTTCCTTCATCATAATTAAAGACAGAGCGATAATAAATGGCGCGATCGCTGTTTCCGTCTTTCCCGATCCCGTTGGTGCTTTGAGAATAGTATTTTTACTCTGAAGTAAGTTTTTAATTGTCTCTTTTTGAAAGTTACGCGGTTTAAAACCCGTTAAATCTTCAAAATATTGGTCTATTTGTTCAATTGTTAAGTCCATAAATTCAATGTGTAGTGATAAACCTGATAATTGATTTAGTAATATTTGTGCATCGCCGAAATATCTTTTTTAATCATTTTTACTAACTCTGGCGGACTTTTAATAATTGCACCCTTGCCATAATAGAGAACCCAACGCTTAACCTCTTGTAAGCCTCGCGCTACAAAATTTAACGTCAATGAACCATCTTCATGTTCTTCAATGTGCTGCGAAGGATGCCAGCGACGTTCGCGGATATAGGGTGCAGTAACAGCATCAAACCATATAGAAATAACGGTAGGTATTCCCCCTGCTTCGTGTTGAAAGACATCGGCAAAATGAGCCTCGCGATCAAAATCAGGATCTTCAAAAGTTTCTTTCAATAGTTCCAAAGATTTAATGCGATCGACCCTAAACCAGCGCGGTTCTTTTCTGTTGTGGCAATATCCCGTAACTATTGGATTACCACGAGAAAAATGAAGAATATAAGGATCTATGATTCTCTCTGAATGGACCCTTCGCCCTGCGGTGTAGTAATTTATTTTGACGCTGCGTTTTTGACGGCAGGCAGTTTCCAAATCGTGCCAAACTTGAGGATCGAGATCTATTTCTGCACCTGGGCGAAATAACACTTGTTCGTTAACAAGCTGCTGCAAGTTATACCATGTTTTGTCTGGAAGTCTTTGAGCTAGACGTTGAATGCCAGATTCTAATTCTTTGACATAAGCACTGTTACTATATGCCTCTAACATTCGCGCACCTAGAGTTAATGCAAATAATTCTCCCTGAGATAAAGAAATGCTCTGTAATCTCCAGTCTGGATCGGTATAATGCCATCCTTTTTGCTTATTGTTATCTAAAGGAGCATTCAAGCGATCGCGCATAAAATCCAAATAATTTCTAATCGTGCGCTCGCTCACCTCTAATGCTTCAGCCAAACTTGCTTGAGTATGCTTTTGATTAGAGCGTAATAACTCGTCTAGTTGTAATAATCTTTCTATTTGAGGAAAAGACACGAATTTATTTTCCTAAATCGACTTTAGGCAATCATACATAAGTAACCTGGAAAAAATACTTCCGCCTACATTAAATGAATTTTTGACACAAATTAAATTAACTAAAGTGAGTACTGCGAACACCAAGCTAACATAGTCACAATTCGTGTATCCATTTTGGTCACAATTCATGACCAAAATAAATGTCATCTTACTTTTATACATAGACAACAATAAACAAACGCAAGAAGATAAAATTAATGCGCTCAATTAGTTATTTTGACCCCTTGGGAATACTGTCAAAAATGGATAAAATTATCCTCTAATGAAAGAGGATATAGAAAAGCTTGTGTGAATGCTCTTGCAGAGGCGACAGGCTTGAGTCCTAGAACGATAGGTAATTGGGGAAAGCAATTTGAGAAACACCCCGCTCACGTTCTTCGGACTCTTAGCTTGGCAGATCGATTGAATCAGATTGAAAAAATAGTCACGTCCTCTGACTGTTAAGAAAAATAAAATAATCACGATCTATGACTAAAAATATTGACTTTTCTCTGGGCGATCGCGTAGCTTACTAATAAGCTTGTATTAGTAGAGAAGCTTAAGCTATGAGTGTTAAAACCATTGAAAGCCGATTGGCAGTAAAACCAGAGTCATTAAAATATCTTTGGGAATTAATGACCCTGAAAAACACACCGCTTATTAATGAATTATTAGCTAAAGTACCAAATCATCCAGATTTTGAAGAATGGTTTGAGAAAGGCACTCTGCCACAGAAACCCATTAAAGAGCTATGCGCTCCGTTTAAAGACAAAGAACCTTTTGCCAATCAACCAGGACGCTTTTACTCTTCGGCAATCGCTTTGGTTCACTATATGTTTAAATCCTGGCTTAAAGTTCAGAAGAAATTGCGTCAAAGAATTGAAGGGAAACAACGCTGGTTAGCAATGCTCAAAAGCGATCGCGAATTAGAAACAGTGTCTGGCAAAGATTTAGCAGAAATTAGATTTCTAGCACTCAAAATACTTCAACAATTTGAGCAGCAACTAGATATCCAAAAAATCAATCCTAAAAATAAGCAGAAAAAGCGAAAAAAAACTAAATCTAAGAAAAAAAGCTCTACTAACTTTAATTATTTGTTTGACAAGTACGATGAAACTGTTGATAGTGCGACCAAATGCGCCATAATGTATTTACTCAAAAATGGTTGCCAGATTGATGAAGAAGACGGAGGTGACGAAGATCTAGAAGAGTATGCACTGCGTCGGCGTAAAAAAGAGATTGAAATCGAAAATCTGCAAAAGCAACTGAAAAGTCGCCTTCCATTAGGAAGAGATTTACAATATCAATTTTGCGATTGTGCTTTGGATGCGATTGCACATAATTACGTACCCGAAGATAATACAGAAGCTCGATTATTACAAGATAATCTCTCCAGAAAATCTGCTACTGTTCCTTACCCCGTATCCTATGAAAGCAATACTGATTTAACTTGGCTCGAAAATGGGCAAGGAAATTTATCGGTTAAATTTAATGGCTTGGGAGACCATCAGTTCGAGATTCGTTGCGATACAAGACAACTAGATTGGTTTCGGCGTTTCTTGGAAGACCAACAACTTAAAAAGAAGAGTGAACAAGACAAAAAAAAGGGACTTAGAAACAACGAAATATCTGGTGCGCTGTTTGGTTTAAGGTCGGGAAGAATTTTATGGAGAGAGGGAGAGCAAAAGTCAGATAGACTAAAAAAAACTATCATTCGTGCTTCTTTCTTGCTATTTCTCGACAAAGATTACAAATTAGGAATAGCTTTGCTTCAAGGTTACAAACAGTTAAAAAGGCGACTGCGACAAGAACAACCTTGGAAATACCATAAACTCTATCTTCAGTGTTCTGTAGATACTAGACTGTGGACACAAGAAGGTACTGAACTAATTGCAGAACAAAAGGCTGAGCTATCCCAAAATGCGATCGCTCAGACTGAAGAAAAGGGCAGTCTCGATTTAGAACAACAGAAGCACATTATAAGAAAGCAGACTCAATTAGCTAATTTAAGAAATCTTCCAGCACGACCTCATCAAGTCTTATACCAAGGAAATTCATCAATTATTCTGGGAGTATCTTTAGGTCTAGAAAAACCCGTAACAGTAGCAGTAGTTGATGTAGTAAGCGGTAAAGTTTTAACCTATCGTAGTGCCAAACAATTGTTAGGCAAAAATTACAAGTTGCTGAATCGTCAAAGACAAGAAAAGCTTAGACTGTCTATCGAACGTCATAAAGCTCAAAAACGAAATACACACAATAATTTTGGAGAATCGAATTTAGGTAAATATGTAGATCGCTTATTGGCTGATAACATTATTAAACTAGCTCGCTCTTTTCATGTTAGTAGTGTTGTTCTCCCCGAAGTTAGTCAAATTCGAGAAATCACTCAAAGCGAAGTTCAAGCCAAAGCAGAAAGGAACATCTTGGGCTACAAAGAGGGTCAAAAAAAATACGCTAAACAATATCGAGTTAATGTCCATAATTGGAGCTACGGTCGTTTAACCGACTTTATCAGTCAGAAAGCGAATATTGCTGGGATTGCTATTGAAAAAGTACGACAGCCTTTAAATGGTAGCAATCAAGAGCAAGCCAAAAATGTTGCGCTCGTTGCTTATAATTCTCGACTTGAAAAAGCCGTCTAAACAATAATTAATGTTTTCAATTGAACCTTGACAATAAAATAACAATAATTAATAGCGTCGCGGTTCATGGCTTGTATGTGAGTCCCCTGCACCGCCGAAAAATAGGGTTAGTTTGATTGTCGAAAGACAATTTTTCTTTCTGACCCTGGTAAGTACCCGCTTCTGAAGCTGCTATCTCTAGCCCTCGCCAATGTAGGTAGGAAAGTGCCTTAATTTAGATCTTGTAACTCTATATTAACGGTCAGGTGCGCTCCCAGCAATAAGAAGTATGTCTCAAAGATGAGGAACAGCTTTAGACTAGTCCCAAAATCGGGATACAGATTACTGGAGAGGTAGTTACTGAATCACCTCCTTCATCGGAGGAATCCTTCCTAATTATTTTTTGTTGAACCTAAGTGCGGACGAAATCCCTGGGAGGTTTGACAGATATTTATAACTCTTGTTATTGAAAGGCTTTGGTGAAAAAAAACCAAATTAAGCCTTCATTTTGCTAGTATTTTTATGTTCAAAAATTGAAAATATTTGACCTTTAGCAAAATTTCAATAGAAAGTATGGATACAAGAGGAATTTAACGGGTAGAGTTGCTTTGACCTTCCCGAAGTGGGAGGGTTTGAAAGTGTACTGTCTAAATACACCCTGAGTTGTAAAGCTCGGTTGCTTTGACCTTCCCGAAGTGGGAGGGTTTGAAAGCAGTTTCCAATCAGAAAAAGTGGCTGCTTGTCCACACTTTTTGTTGCTTTGACCTTCCCGAAGTGGGAGGGTTTGAAAGTTTTTCAGAAAACTCGGTAGCTGTACCATAGAACTTAGTTGCTTTGACCTTCCCGAAGTGGGAGGGTTTGAAAGGATGTGCCATATACTCATGATGGACAAGGCAGCCCTACGGTCGGTTGCTTTGACCTTCCCGAAGTGGGAGGGTTTGAAAGGAAGCTTTACAAGCTACAACAAAGATGGGTTTGGAGTTGCTTTGACCTTCCCGAAGTGGGAGGGTTTAAAAGTCTAAAATGGTGCGAGATTTTGACCTATTTGCGTATTTGAAATTTTAAGAAGTTAAATTTTGAGAAGGATTGAAAGGAGCAGAGGACTGAAAAGTTATAGATTTAAATCGAGTTTCCATGTCTTGATGCCCGTTCTCTTATTAAGCTAAGTACGCCTGATTTTTTTAGTTACAAACGTCTTACAAAGCAAAGTTTTGAGGATATCGCCACTCTTTGTTGCGCGGCTTTTTTCTACATCGATTATTTAAAACTGAGCAATAATTCTTTAATGTATAACGACACTTAATTTGTGAACAGTTTTTCTTTTTTAATACGACATTAATTTGTTAAACAACGACAGTATTGTGTGAATTGCGACAACAATGTGTGAACAACGACAGTTAATTATTGAATGTACAAACAAAATGCCGGGAGGCAGACTTGAACTGCCGACACGAGGATTTTCAGTCCTCTGCTCTACCACCTGAGCTATCCTGGCTCGCTTTTTATTGCGCTAAACTAATATAGCAAACTGGATGTCTAATTTGCAATAATGAAACAGATATTTTTTCAACTTAAGATATCTGAATATATGTTCATATATAATAAATTTATTACCTTACTAGAAAAACATCATGACTACTACTAATTTAGTAAAATGCTCCTGCGATCGCTGTGATTGTGAAATATCTTTAGAAAATGCAATTAAAAAAGGAGACCAATATTATTGTTGTGCAGCCTGTGCTAATGGTCACGTAAATGATCAAAGTTGTAAAATGTCAGACTGTGGCTGTGGTGAAACCTCATAGCAACGACTATGTATTCATCGTCCCTCAGTTTGTAAACAGTTTTTTTGACATCATCATCTTCGTTGTTTCAGCAACGAAGATGATGAATTAGACTATATAATTGGTGCAAGTATCAAAAATGCGCTATGCAGATTTAGTTACTGCGTAGTTAGCACTCAGCTTGTATTCGTTACCCGCAGCCATTTTAATTACTTCGTCAGCCGCATTAGCAGTTTCTACACAGACAAAGTTTTGATAGTCATGGTCTTCTAAGTCAGCCATATTTGCCGAAATAGCTGCCCAGGGATTCCAAACAATTGCTGTCTTGCTATTAGTAGCAGTAATCTTAATCTGTCTTCCTAATGCGCCGTCGTTGATAGTCAATTCTGGCTGTACGTTTAGATAAATGCGATCGCACTCTTGGTCAAAAGTCACTTCGCCAGATTGGGTTTTTTGTTTACCGTTATCCACTTTATCTAGATAATCATTGCCTGCCAAACCTAGCACTTGCACTTGCTTGATATCTCCCACTTTGAAGTAAGTGTGCAAAGCTTGAGTAATTGAAAATGTCTTGTTTCCTGTATTGCGGGTAATTAGTTCAACGGTTAAAGACTTACCAACGGTAATTGCGATCGCAAAATCAAATTCATAATCCCAGATTGCTCTAGTCTCGGCTGTATCTGTTAATCCTAACGTGACTTTAGTAGCACCATCTTGAGTACTGACTACTTCTCGCATCTGCCACAGGCGATTGCGTACAAAACCATGGCTAGAACGTCCTTTGGCTTCTGGATCTGGTCCAAACCAGGGCCAGCATATCGGTGTACCGCCTTTGATTGCTTTACCTTCTTGGTGATAGGCTTTGCTGCTAAAAAACATTATGTCTTCAGCCTGATCTACAGGTTGAAAAGATAGTACTTGACCAGCATAAACTGAAATAGCAGCCTGAGCATATTCATTCTTGACTTTAATAATAGGAAAACCACCTTTGCCCTCAACAAACTGAACTTTGTTAGCGATGCCGTAATCTGCGTTTAATTGTTCGATATTCATGGTGATTTTCCTGGTAAAACTTAGCTTAAATTACATTTTACTAAGCAGTAGCGAAATTCAGTAACCCCTCAAACATAGCCAAACCATCAGTACCGCCGATCGCTTTATCGGCAGCCCTTTCTGGGTGAGGCATCATGCCTAATATATTGCCCTGTTGGTTAACAATCCCTGCTATATTATTCATCGAACCATTGGGATTGTTATCAGCGTTTATTTCTCCTGCTGCACTACAGTAGCGAAATACCACCTGATTATTATCTTCTAAAGCTTTCAGCGTATCCTCATCGGCGAAATAGCAGCCTTCACCGTGGGCAATCGGCAAAGTAATCACTTGAGCTTGATAATCTTTTGTCCAAATTAGATCGTTGCGTTCAACCTTAATGGGGGCGCGATCGCAGATGAAATGTAAACCTCGATTGCGAATTAATGCCCCTGGTAACAAGCCTACTTCTGTTAGCACCTGAAAACCATTACAGATCCCAAAGACATATTTACCTTGTTTAGCGTGTTCGATAATGCTGTTCATTACAGGAGAAAATTGAGCGATCGCGCCACAGCGTAGATAATCACCGTAGCTAAAACCTCCAGGTAGAACTACTACATCCAAATCAGCAATATCTGTTTCTTGATGCCACACCATACGAGTTGGTGCATCTAGTAACCCTTTAGTTACCGTAGAAATATCGCGATCGCAATTTGAACCAGGAAATACTATAACCCCAAACTTCATCTTTTTACTCCTATGGTGATTCTTAGGCGGTAGCTAATTCAGTCAATTCAAAGCAATAATTTTCAATTACTGTATTTGCCAAAAGGCGATCGCACATTTGTTCTAAATGCTGTCTTGCCTCTTCTTCATTAGCTGCGCTCAATTTTAGTTCAATATACTTACCAATTCTGACTGATTCTACTTCGGTATATCCCATTTGCCTTAATCCTGATTCTACCGCCGTACCTGCTGGATCGAGTACTGAAGATCGAAGAGTAACATAGATACGAGCGTGATATTTGATCGCCATAGAATTACCGTTGATGATTACGAAAAGCTTGATCGCCTCCTTGATTTTATAGTGAAGACGATACAAAATCAGCAAATTCAAAATTCAATTTCTATGTTTGCCCAGTAAGATATATTTATATATCTAAGTTCGATATAAACAATTATGAAAGCCCAACGCACTCGTTCTCAAGAGCGAATAATGGAAGTTCTCCAGAGTCTAAAACGTTCTATTTCGGCTCAGGATCTTTATATCGAATTACGCAATCGTGAACAAGATATGGGTTTAGCAACGGTTTATCGCTCTTTAGAAGCCTTGAAGATTCAGGGAGAAGTCCAGGTAAGGGCTTTGGCTAATGGAGAATCTGTCTATAGTCCAATCAAAAGCGATCGCCATCATCTTACCTGCGTTAACTGTGGCGTGTCTATTGCCATTGATGAATGTCCCGTACATGACTTAGAAAAGCAGCTAGAAAAGTCTCATACTTTTAAAGTTTACTATCATACCCTTGAATTTTTTGGTTTGTGCCAAAAGTGTAATTAGTGTAATCAGAATGAAAACTCGATATAAGTGGACGGTAGCAGATTATCATCAGCTATAAGCGAGGTTTTGATTTTTGTCTCATGAGGTGCAAGATCTGAGTGTAGAGGTGTTATGTTTTGTAAGCTGTGCCGTAGGCATCGCGTTTATCTTCAAATAGGGGCTTGGCGGAACTGTCGAGGGCGGGGATAGTGAGGTTTCCTCGTAACCATCGCTACAAAATCTTCTCAATGCCTCTGCTAGCCTTGTGTATATAGCAACTTTCCCTAAATTTAATGAGGCAAAAGTGATTTCAGCACATATATCGATAGTTGAAAGCAATCCTCACCTGCGATCGCTATTAGGTTGGCATTTACAACAGTCAGGGTACACTGTCAGCCAGTCGGCTAGTTTGCAACAGGGTCGAGATGCTTTTTATAAACATCAGCCAGCATTGGTCATTGTGGATTCTGATTTGCCCGATGGAGATGGACTAGAACTATCGCACTGGCTATATGAACAGCAGAAATCTCTGATTCTTCTGCTATCGGCTCGTAATACTGAACAAGATATTGTCAGGGGATTAAAAACTGGTGCTGATGACTATCTGACCAAACCTTTTGGGATGCAAGAATTTCTGGCAAGGGTAGAAGCTTTGGTAAGAAGAATGCGCAGAACTACTGCTGTTCCCCTGTCAATGGAATGTAAAGATCTAAAAATAGATTTGGCACAAAGACGGGTAGAGCTTCAAGGTAATTTTATTGAACTGACACCTCAAGAATTTAGTTTGCTCTATGTCTTAGCTCAAGCGGAAGGAAATCCTTTAAGCCGTTCGGAATTACTACAGCGTGCTTGGCCTGAAGCAATTGATAACCCTCGCACGGTAGACACTCACGTGCTTTCTCTACGCAAAAAAATCGAGTTTAATCCTCGACAACCACATATTATTCAGACTGTCAGAAATGTGGGCTATCGTTTTAATCCTGAATTAATTGAAAATAGCGTTAATTCGTCTGAAACGATTACAGATATAACAGTGTTGCCTGCTTCTGCTTCTAACCTGACTCGTTTTCCTAGCAGCATTTAATAAAAGCTGTAAGCTTAAAGCTTACAGCTTCGCGGTTTTAAATATTTTCTGCTAATTGGTACGAGAACGAGAACTTGATTTTGAGCTACTACTAGAGCTGCTGTTGGTCACGCTTACCGAAATAGTTTGCTCGTCCTCAGTTTGATTGTCGGCAGAAGTCGCAGCACTGCTGGTTGTTTCGGCAACAATTCTACCATCGGCGGAAACAATCTTTTGCTTAACAACTTTATATTTAGTCATGGTTTAGTTCTGAATAACAACAATTGAGTTTTTTTATTTAAGCAGTTTCTTGACTAATCGCTCTATCTCGATCATCAAGAAGACTATGAGCTAGATTGACTAGAATACTTGCTTCTAGATCGGACTTGACATTCAACAAAGCTAGCTTGTGTACTAAAGCGGTTGTTTGTTGCAACCAGAGTGATAGCTGAGAAATAGCTTCTGGTGAATTATCTATTTTGAGAGCTTCTTTAATTAAACACAAAGCTCCTGCAAAGTTGCCAACTTCAAGAGGAATATTAGCGCGATTCAAGCACCATCTAAAATGAAAAGCGCGAGATCTGGCTGTTATTTCTGCTCGATGCTCAGGAGGTAGATAGCTCGCAGAAATTTCAATGGCGCGACGATGAGCTACTCCCGAAGATCCATTCATATTTTCAGCTACAGTGATGCTGTTGGCTTGTTCTCGATAGTGAGCTAAGATTCCAGGCTCATACCACCAGTCATAAAAAGTTGCTACCCGCTTATAAAATTCCCAATCGCAAGTATAGAGTAAATCTAGCTTGTAGCCTCCCAGCTTTTCATAAGCAGCCCGCCGAATAACTAATGAAGGTGGACTAAGGCTGCAAGAAACTCCAATCCGTAAGATCCAATCGGCAACAATACCGCGATGATTTTCTAAGTCATGTTGCTGAGAGAAGACAACTTGACGGGACTCATTGATGTTTTCATAGCCAGCAAAAGCTGCGCCAACTGATTCTGGACTAGTTGCCAAACTTGCTTTAAGTCGAGCGTAAAACCCTGGCAAAATATAATCGTCATGATGCAGCAAATGAATCCACTGACCCCGACAAAGCGATACTGCCGTATTCCAGTTTTCTTGTAATGAGATAGTTTCAGGAAATCGATAGTAACGGATAATTCCCTTACCTAAATAGTCGGGAATCTCCCACTGAGGTGGTTGACTGCCGTTATCTAAAACGATGATTTCCATGTCCTCCGTCCACTGAGCGAGAACACTGGCGAGACATTCTGGCTCAATTTCTAAAGCTTGCCGATAATAGGAGGCTGCTGCCGACCAGTTGCCCTGCCTTTGCAGTACATAACCTAAATTGTTGCATATAGGTGCAGAATCTGGTCGCAGTTTTAAAGCCTGTCGATAAGCCTGTTCTGCTGATTGATATTGACCTTGGCTTTGGCGCAAATTACCTAAACTAAACCAAGCCTGGAGAAACTTGGGCTGTACTTTAACCGAGGCACTGAGATATTTTTCTGCTGCTTCTGGGCGATCGCTTTTTGCCAATATGCCTAGTCTATATAAAGCTTCAGGATGTTGGGGTTGGGCTGCTATAACTTGCAGATATTCCTGTTGTGCTGCTTCTAAACGATTTGCTTGTTGATGCTGTACACCTAATTGAAAAGCCTGGGCGACTTTAGCGTCATCAAATCTTCTTGGTTTGTCAACTATTTGAAACAGAAAATCTTCTAACGCTCTGATTGGCGTTAAATCTTGATAGAGCTTATGTTTATTGAGGGCAATTTGTTGAGCAATATGCCGACGATAACCAGCATCCTGAGCCAAACGCACCGCAATCTGGATATATTCATCTTTGCTTTGAGCGATGGTTTCTTCCACACCGATCATTTTGAGGAATGCTAGGGTATGTCGCCCCCGCATTTGCTGACCAGCAAGAGTGAATATCGGTAAATTATGAGTTATACATTCTAGGGTCGTATTGCAGCCAGACCAACCGATGTTATCCAAAAATATATCGGCGATCGCGCTTACGCCCACAAAGGTTTCCGCATATAAACGGGGCAAGAATATACAGTAGTCTTGATAAGCTAAATTAAACTGTTCAAAAGCAGCTGCCAATCGCTGACGGAATATGCTGGTGGCAAATTCACTTTCGAGCTTGATAAAGACAAATTTAGCACGATCTAATTTTTGAGCAAGGCGCGGAAAAACATCATCATGCTGCGGTAAGTATTTAAACAAAGATTGACAGCACCAAAACATGATTTCGTTGTCTTGAATACCTAAATCTGCCTTGCTAACTGCTTCGGGTCGAATTGCTATAGGCTGGTAACATATACCCAGGTTGGGCAATCTAATTAGCTTTTCGGTATAGTGAGACTGAGCAGCTTCTGACTCCATTAGATCGCTGCTGAGATAATAATCAATTGTTGGCATTCCGCTGGTATTAAGATGCCCCCAAGAGGTAATTTGAATTGGAGCTAGTCTTAAGCAACCTAATTTAACTGTCAGGGAGTCCATGCCAAATTCGGAAAAAATCAGCACCTGTAAATTGTCTGAGGCAATTTTCTCTGCCCACCGATCTACGGAGAAATGATGTTGTTCAAATCGATCAAAGGCTTTGGCTGCTCTGGCAGTTTCGCGATCGCTAATGTTGCCCGTATAGTAACCAAATAACTCAAATTCACTGCGATCTATATTTTCAATCCAGACTTTTAAGGGAATTTTCCAGACTGAATGGTGATGAAAAAAACCAGAAACAAAACCGATGCGAATTTTTTGCTCCGCTGCCAATTTTGGCGGTGGCAGTGCCTGACACCATTGAGGATTTAGGGAGGTAATTTAATGCCTTATTTAACTTATTTAAATATGATCGAAAGAGGGGTAAAATAATAATTTTTTACCAAGATTTCTGCCTTCGCTCGATTATTACTTACCTCCGCATAGCGATGCTAGCTAGCTCCATTCTTGTTCTTGTTCGGTCTTTAGCTGAATTAGTTTTTGCTCTATTTTTTGCCAATTGCCTGCGGTGCCTGGAATATCTGACTCTAGCTTGCCTGCATTTAAGTAAAGAAGGCGATCACAAAAAATTTTAATTAACCCTAACTGATGGTTAACCATGATTATAGTTAGGTTTTGACTTTGGTTTAACTCTTCTAAAACCCTTAAAAGATGATTAGCCGTACCTATGTCTAAAGCTGATGTCGGTTCGTCCAAGAGTAATACCTGGGGCTGCATTACCAGAGCGCGAGCGATCGCAATTAATTGTCTCTGCCCCAAAGAAAGCTGTAATTCAGTTCTATCTAGCCATTGAGTCGGTATACGCAGTAAATTTGTCCAGGTATCTAGCCTCTGGCGAATTTCTAGCTTTGGTAATTCCTGTAGCTGTAAGGGATAGCTTAGGGCATCTGCTACTTTCATTCCCAATAACTTAGGTTCTTGAGGAACTAATACAATTAAACGACGCAGTTGAATTATTCCTAATTGTTCGATCGCTAGACCATCAAAATAAATTTCTCCCTGGCTTGGTGAAACCAAACGATTAAGCAGTCTGAGTAAAGATGTTTTGCCTGCGCCAGATGCCCCAACCACAGCTACCTTTGCTCCTGGAGGAATGTTAAAAGAGATGTCCTGTAATAAATAACTAGATCCTAAAGAAGCCTGTAGATTAACCTGTTCCAAACGCAGAATTGATGGAAGATTGCGATCGCCGCTCATACACTACTAGTTTGGGACAATATACTTACTATAAAATGCGCTGTTACGACTTTGCCTTAGCTTTTGTACCACTTGATTTTGTGTACGCCCAAAGGTCAATTTAAAAACACTCGCCAATCTTCAGAATAATCTAAAATCTTAGAGTAAAATCTAACTGACTTATTACCACTGCTTGAGGAGTAAAGATTTGAAGCTTCTAAAACTTGCTAATTGGCTATCTAATGGAGATTTAGAGCGATATAAACAACAGGCTCAGCAAGCTCAACAAGAGCAATCAAAGCTGCAACAGATGGAGTCTGAGTTAACAAGTCTCAATGCAAAACTCCAGGAAACTCAAAAGCAATTAGGGCAAACTCAAGCTCAACTTCAGATCAACCAGGGTTTTCAAATCGAGCTAGGAGAAACTCAGCTAAGATTGCAAAAAGTTGATGGTGAAGCAAAACTCTACAAAAAAGCATTATTTGAACAGCAGAAACAGTTAAACCTCACTCAGTCTCAATTAAAACATACACAGCAAGCCTTAGCTAGATCCCAAAATTGGCTAGAGCTATTGAAAACACCAATTCAAATTGTTGATATCCAAAAAACTCTTCCCAAACAAAATTTTGATACCCTCTGGGGATTTGGAATCATTACCCCCCAACCTCAATCCATGTCAGTCGCTGGGGCAATATTAGTCAAAGGTTGGGTTTTGGGCAAAAAATCAACCGCAAAAGTCCTGCGGGTCATTTATCAGACGGATATTTTATTAGAAACCCCCGTTAAACATTCTCGTCCGGCAGTGATGCAAAGGTATCCAGATATTCCTACAGCCAATAGTAGCGGGTTTGAATTTTCTATCTCTGTGGCAGGAATACCAGAATCGGCAAAATTCAAGCTTGAAGCTCTTTTAGAGGACGAAACTATCGTTCCTCTATGTGATTTTCTGCTAAAATCTGCACAAATTGAATTAAATGACACATAAACTTTTTCTGAAACTCAGTTAGACTGATAAAAATTAATCACCCCATAAATTAAAATCAGGATGGTGATAACCATTGAGAAAATATAAAAAAATACCAAAGCGTTTACAATAAAACTTTGAGGTGTTCGGAGGAACAAAGTGTTTACAAGACTCGCGCAACAACATCGTCGATTTGTCCAGGATCTGGTAATGACTCTTCAAGCCCTGGCGATCGCTTTTGAGAACCAAGGTTATTTAGCATCCTGCTATACCTGTGGTGGTGCAATGAATAGTGCCTCATTTATGGTTAGTTTGAAAGATGAACATCTAATTCGTTTTTTGGTTTCAGACTATGGAATTACCTGGACGGAAATGAGAGATGACCGTGAACTAATGAAGTTAGAAGGGGCAGAAGCGATTAATCAATTACAGGATTTAGCAGACCTAATTAAATATCAAATCCAACCGCCCAAATCTAAAGAGGTTAAATCAGATAAGCCACATACATTACAACCTGTTTAGCTCAAATGATAAATATCCAGCCAGTAGGGGCGATTCGTGAGACAGTTGCGGTGGGTCGAGACCCCCTAAAGGGTTCGACAGTTCCTTCAAGCGGTGAAACCGCAAGTCGAGCGTTCCCCCGCTTTAAGGAACTGTCGAACCCGAAGGGCGAATCGCCCCTACATTATATTGCTAACGGCTTACTTCAATACCTCTAGACCTCAACTGCTGCATAAAAAACTCTTCTAAAGAAGGTCTTGCTTGATGAATACTGACTAATTGAGCTTCGACATTTTCTAGGTGAGATACAAATTGATTCGGCTCAACTTTTAATTGACCATGCCAACGATTATTCTCTTGGGTTAAATTTGTCATCCAGGGAGTTAAAACCTCCGAACTTCCACCAGTTACAATTGCCTGATAGGCATTGCTAGTACCTAATAATTCATCCAGAGATCCCTGGCAGATTAATTCTCCTAAAGCAAGGAAGGCAATGCGATCGCAAATTTGCTCAATATCTGACAAAACATGGGAATTAAAAAAGATAGTTTTACCCTGCTGTTTTAGAGACAAAACAATTTCGCGCATCCGATATCGTCCCATGGGATCTAATCCTGACATCGGCTCATCCAAAAACACAATTTCAGGATCGTTAATCAAAGCCTGTGCCATGCCTACTCTTTGCAGCATACCTTTAGAATACTGCTTTAATTTTTTTTTGCGGGCTGTAGACTTAGCTAAACCGACTAAATCTAGTAATTCAGCAATACGTTGACGCTGGATTTTTTTGGGAATTTGGAATAAACCAGCAATAAATTCTAAAAACTCCCAGGCGGTGAGAAAATCGTAAAGAAAGGCATTTTCAGGTAAGTAACCAATCTTTTGCTTGACAGTGCGATCGCCAATTGGTTTTCCAAGAATTACTGCCCTGCCTGTAGTTGGACGGGTAATTCCTAATAAAGTTTTGAGTAGCGTGGTTTTCCCTGCCCCATTAGGACCAAGTAAACCAAAAGTTTCTCCTTGATGAATGCTCAAAGAACAATCTTTGAGCGATTCTATTTT
This sequence comes from Chroococcales cyanobacterium, assembly GCA_038259125.1. Lineage (GTDB taxonomy): Bacteria > Cyanobacteriota > Cyanobacteriia > Cyanobacteriales > Xenococcaceae > Waterburya. Next base: position 18,144 of record JBBSPC010000032.1, read on the forward strand.
TTGATTCATCCAAAAACCAGTACGATAAACCTTGCCCAAACTCCAAGTTTGTACCACTGGCATAGAATCACTAAGGGAAATTGATGACAAATCAGCAATAGCAGGCATAAATAACTATCAGTTACAAAGTAGATTTGCCTTTATAGTTCCCTGAAATCGATCATATTTTAACATTTTGATTAAAGTGATTAAACTCAGCTTTCAATCGTAAATTTCAACTGTAGCGGTGACTCTTTACTAAAAAAACAGACAATTTTTGAGGTTTATATTACTTGTTGTGACTATAATTAGTCTTAATTTAATTAAACTTATCTCTCAGATTTAGGAGCTAAACCAGTATTTATTGACAGCGATCGCCTTTCTTGGAATATGGATCTCAATTTGCTAGAGAGTGCCGATCTAGAGCCAATCTTGGCAATATGCGATCGCTATAATATTCCCCTAGTTGAAGATGCAGCAGAAGCCCTAGGAGCAAATTTTGGCACGAGTAAACGCTGGCTTAGTTGCTTAACAATTGATCCTAAAACTTCAGGCACTAATCGAGAACAAATACGCCTACAACTGTTAGAAAAAATAGAAACTAGACCAATTTGGAAGCCCATGCACCTACAGCCAATATTTGCAGATTGTGAATATATTAATAATGGAGTAGCTGAAGAACTATTTTAATAAGGTTTGTGTTTACCCTCTGGCTCTAACCTAACTGAGTCTGACTTAGAGCGAGTAATTATTGAAATTAAAAGTATGTTTGCTCCTTGATGAAACTTGACGAAATCTTGATGAAATCTTACTTATTATTCCGTTATTATAATTTTGGTAGTTTTATGTATGTATTTTTTCTTTAAATATTTTAAATATCGCTATTAATTATTAAGTATGAATCTCCCACGAACACCCTTAGATAATAGACACTATTGGCAAATGATTAAAAGGTGCTGGCTGCCTGGATCAATTGTTTTTCTAACTATATTAACTTTGGGTATTGTTGCTACTACTTTAAAGAAAAACGTTTACGAGGCTGAAGCAAAACTAAAATTTAAAGGTAACACCGTTAGTTCTTCTCTGACAAAGGTTAATAAAGCTTTAGAAGGCTTTTCAGCGATTACTGAGAAAGGAAATCTTCTTGACACAGAAGCAGAAGTTTTACGTTCAGTTCCTTTAGTCAAAAAAACTATTAACGATCCCAAACTTCAGTTAAAAGATCTCAATGGCAAAAAGCTGAAAGTTGAAGATTTTCTTGCCAACTTAAAAGTTTCCTCGATAACTGCTACAGATATTCTTAAGATTTCCTATGCTAGTCATAACCCAGAGCAAGCTGCCCTAATTGTTAACACTTTGGTCAAAAATTATTTAGATAATAATTTAGTAGTTAACAAAGCTGAAGCAGTTTCTGCTAGAGAGTTTTTGGAAGAACAACTACCAAAAGCAGAAGATTCCCTACGCAAAACTGAAGCAAAAATACGGCAATTAAAAGAATCAAATGAATTTGTTGACCCTAATGAAAATACTAGCTCTTTGATTCAGGGAATGCGGCAGCTACAGGCTGACATAGCCCAAGCTCGTGGAGAAATGGCTAATGCTGAATCTCAAGCTGACTATATCAGAACCAAGCTGGGTTTAACCGCAGAACAGGCGGTAGTTTTAACTACGATTAGCCAATCTCCAGCAATTAAAGAGACAATATCTAAATTGCAAAACGCAGAATCAGATCTAGCGATCGCCAAATCCCGTTTTACAGGTAATAGTCCGAATGTAACCAAACTGCAACAGCAAGTAGATTTTTTCTCAAAATTACTCGACCGACAAACTGCATCCGTTGGCACAGAGAAAGCTAGAGAAATAGTACAAAAGCATCAAACAAGCAGAATTCAAGAAGAACTTACCACCGAGTTAATTCAGCTAGAAGCTCGTAAATCTGGTCTGCAAAAGCAAATTGACAGCTTGAGCCAAGTTGAAGGCGATCTCCGTGCTAAAATCCAGAAAGTACCAGAGTTAGAGCAAAAGTTAAGTCAGCTTGAAAGACAGCGAACTTCGTTTCAGTCAACCTACGATGCTTTGTGGCAACAGCTACAAACTATAAAAATTGCTGAAGCTCAAGATCCTGGCAACGTTAGGGTGATTTCTAATGCCGATGTCCCTGATAAACCCGTCTCTTCTCGTTCAGTAGGCTTTTTAGTTGCTGGTCTAGCTTTATTATCCGCAGTTGGAGTTATTTATCTTCTAGAAATTAGTGATAAATCGATTAAAACCATTGACGAAGCTAAACAGCTATATGGTTATACGTCTTTAGGAGTAATTCCAGGCACAGACAGAATCAAGCTATTAGCTCTACCAGAATTAGAAGATCGAGACCCCTCAATTCCTAAATTAATAGTCCGAGACTATCCTTCCCTAGCACTTAGTGAGTCCTATCGGCTGTTACAGTCTAATATTAAGTTTTTAAAGACTGATAGAAAGGTGAAAACTATGGTTATTACCAGTTCTGGCGTGCAGGAGGGCAAATCTACGGTAGCTGCTAACTTAGCAGCAGCAATGGCTCAAGTAGGCAATAAAGTTTTGCTAGTTGATGCTAATTTACACGATCCTATTCAAGATCGAATCTGGAATACTTATAACGACACTGGTTTAAGTAATGTAATTGCCGATCGCCTATATCCCAGAATGGCTATTAATGAAGTTATGCCAAATTTAGATTTGCTTACTTCAGGAAATTTAAATCCCTCTCCTGCAACTTTACTTGATTCTCAAAGAATGAGAATGTTGGTAGATTACTGGTCAGAAAGCTATGACTTTGTTATTTTTGATACTCCTTCTTTAGATTTAACTGCCGATGCTCCCATAATGGGTCGTATGGCTGACGGGATATTGTTAGTAGTCAGACTTGGTTTAGTAGAGCGATCGCAGGCAAAATTCACCAAAGAAATTTTAGAGCAATCAGGACTCAATATGTTGGGGATTGTCTTCAATGGAGTTGAGCCTCAGTTTAATTCACGCTCTTACTATTACAATGCTTTTGAAGAGTCACCAGTTATGCTGTCCCATAACAAACTTCCAGGTATTAGCCCTGTAGAGAATGAAGAGCTTTGGGATACTATTTCTTCTATGGTAATAGAGTCTAAAAAAGATAGATTAGATACCAACCTTGACGAAGAGCAGCTGCAATTAGCACCACTGGATAAGCTAGGATCAATGGTATTTCATTTACAGCAAGATCTAGCAGATTTAAGTAGAGTAGTCAAAGAACAAGAAGAAGAACTTTTATTGCAGCGTCAGAAAGTCAGAAAACTGCAACGACGAGCCAATCTTTCTCATAAAAATGAACTTTTCTATCTAGAAAATCAATTAAATCAGGAGCAAGAAAGAAAACGTATGCTGGATGAAACTCTTGTGGGACAAAGGCGAAATCTGGAAAAGCGTCGAGAAATGCTTTTCCAGTATCAGCAAGTGCTAGAAAACCGAAAAAATGCCAGTTTTCGAGTCTAGTATTTTTACAAAGAATCTCTTTTAGGCGATCGCCACAGCTTTTAAATCAAAGATTTTTTCGATTACGTCAGCCACAACTTTATCGGGGGTAGAAGCACCAGAAGTTATGCCTACAGTAATTGCCCCTTCTGGTAGCCAATTTTCGACTATCGTAATTTCTCGCTCTAAAGGCTTATATTCTAGGCGATCGCGACTTAGAATACGCTCAACGCAGTCAATGTGATAAGAGGGAATATTATGCTCAACGGCAATTTCTTGTAGGTGGGTAGTATTAGAAGAATTAAAACCCCCAATCACAATCATCAAAGACAAGTCCTCTTCAACCAAATTAAACATGGCATCTTGTCTTTCTTGAGTAGCATCGCAGATGGTATTAAAGCTCATAAAGTGCTGCGTTAACTCAGTTGGACCATACTTTTTCAGCATTGTTTGCTCTAACAGCCTGCCAATTTGCTCTGTTTCGCTTTTGAGCATGGTAGTTTGATTAGCAATTCCGACTCTAACCAAATCTCGGTCAGGATCGAAACCCTGAGAATAAGCGTTTTTGAACTTAGTTAAAAATTCTTGACGATCGCCGCCATGAAGAATGTAATTAGTCACATATTCAGCCTGTTCTAAATTTAAGACAACTAAATAGCGATCGGCAAAAGAACTAGTTGCTACGGTTTCTTCGTGGGCATATTTGCCGTGAATAATTGAAGTGTAGTCTCGTTTTTTATGCTTTTCTACCGAATTCCAAACCTTTGATACCCAAGGACAGGTAGTATCAACGATAGTGCAGCCTTTATCATTAAGTAGCTGCATTTCCGAAACACTTGCACCAAAAGCAGGTAGAATAACCACATCTTGATGACCAACAACGCTAAAGTCTTTTTCACCATTAACCAATTCAATAAAGTCAACGTTCATCTCTCTTAGACGTTGGTTAACTGAAGGATTGTGAATAATTTCGTTGGTAATCCAAATTTTGGCGGTGGGAAAATGCTGACGAGTTTCGTAAGCCATAGCCACGGCTCTTTCTACTCCCCAACAAAAGCCAAAAGATTCCGCCAGAAGGATGGTAACATCTCCTCTTTGTAGACGATAGTTGCGATCGCGAATAGTTTGAATTAAATCACTTTGATACTCCGTATTCATTGTTCCAGCTACTTCTTCATCGTGTCCAAATCCTCGACGATGATAGTTTTGGGACTGTTGCAAAGAACGTTTAAAAGCTTTAGTATCCATTTTTATATCAGTTATATTTTAATTCAATAGCTCTAAGCTTAATTTATCTGTAAAACGCGACAGTTGGCAATTAGTGGGCATGGCGTACAAACATCTGGAAACTCCAGATGACAAGTACTTGCGATTGTGACCTACCACTAATTAAAATCTATATACAAATATTACAGCAGTTTTTGAGGCAATAAACTGGCTAAAAATTTTGACCGTTGGTCAACTAATCATTACAATGCTGTTAAATCAGTTTGCTTAAGAAAATCAATAAACGCCCAGACTGCATGGGATAAATCCGCGTCTTTAGGAGTAGCCATAACCACAATGCGCTGTAAGGGTTTAGGAAGCTGGCAGACAGTTACACCCTGGGGAATATGAAATACAGATAGCTGAGGTAAAATGGCTGCACCCGAACCTGCTGCCACTAAATTGACGATTGTGTCGCTTTCTCGAACTTGTTCTGATGGTTGAAACTGGTAATTTTCAGCTTCAAAGTAGCCTTGAATTTGTCTAAAGCAGGTATTTTGATTGGGATAAGAAATAATCGGCAAAGCTAATAACTCTGTCCAGCTAATTTTACTCATATTAACCAGGGAAAATTTTGTTTTGGGTGGTAACAAAATAATATAGTTATCTCGCAACACTTCTATAGTTTCTAGCTCTTTAGCAGTGGGCAAAATAGTAAAACCAAGGTCTGCTTTACCTTCCCATACCATCTGTTCTACTTGAGGACAGTCTTTTTCTTCCGTGATTTTTATATCAATCTGAGGATATTTTATTTTAAAGTAGGCTTTTATTTTGGGTAATAATTGAGATGCTGCACCACGAAAAGCCGAGATTCTAACCTTACCGCCATCCAGACTTTTATAACGATTGGCTTCTTGCTTAATATCTTCAATTGATTTTAAAATGCGATCGCAATAAGCTAAAACGCTTTCACCAATAGGGGTAAGATTGACACCTTTTTGGCTTCTAAACAGTAACTGTACCCCTAAATCATTTTCCAAAGTTGCGATCGCATGACTTACTGTAGGCTGAGTTAAATCTAATTCCACTGCTGCCTGACTAAATTTACCACATTTAGCTACTGCCACAAACGACCTGATTTGAGAAAGTTTCATGTCTTATATCCAGATCACTGTCTTTGCCAATTAATTATTCTTCCAAGTGCCGTGAAAACTATGGGGAATGACCGAGGGTAAAGCAAGACGACACACTGGCGGTTCAAATAAGCGATCGCTTTGATAAATTCTAACTTCGCTTTTATCTGTATTGCCATCATAAACAACAGTTAATAGCCAACCTTGTTCTAAGCCAGCTTGACGAGGAACTAAAATTGGTTCGGATGGATAGCAGTTACCGCCCATGTCGGCGATCGCCATATTCCCAGTATAACGATCAAAACAGGCGATCGCCTCAAATAATTCTTGACCAGGTTTTACACCGTAACGATGGACGTTTAAGTAGGTATAACGCCAATCTTGTCCTATCTTTGATGGTGCAACTAGGGGAAATTCTCCCGCAGCATCTGATATCTGTTTATTGTTAATTACCTCGGCAGTTTGAGGATCGATAGTAAGTGACCATAAAGTTCCTTTGGAGGGAGTTTCGGTATAGCCAGATGCTACTTCTTTTAAATACTGATTGGTGTTAAAGTTTTCAAAGCGGGTAAATTCAGTGACGATATTTCCTTCATTGTTGACATAGCCATTAGCAAAGTGCCACTGAAACCAGGGATCGGTTTTACCCTGACTGACCAAAGATAAATCGTCTTTGGCAAAAATTAAAATCTCTGTGCCTAATTCTGGTTTCCATTCGAGAGAATCACTATAGCTTTTTTGTCCTAGGGTAACAGGGATAAGATTGACTCTTACAGGAGAAACTAAAAAGACTAAATACTCCCCTGCAAAACAAAAATCATGGATCAAAGGTAGTCCAGACAGAGTATGAGAAGTTTGCTGCTCAAGTTTACCTGTAGAGTCGCAACGATAAAGATTGAGAGTGCTGTTTGCTCCCCCAGTAACTCCGTGATTAAATATTTTGCCTGTTACAGGGTCAACTTTGGGGTGTGCCGAAAAGGGCTGTTTCTTTTCTAGACCCAATAGCTCATCTGTACCAATAGTAGCTAAAGTATCTAAATCTAGAGCATGGGGTTTGCCAGCTTCCCAAAGAGCTAACAAACGGTCTGGTAATGCCAAAACTGATGTATTAGCAGCATTTTTAAGTGGTTTAAACCAATTATTCCAAAATGCACCTTCTGCCATCATGCCATAGTTAGGATAAATAAAGACATCTTCTTTTTGCTCGTCTAAATAACCTTGGGTTTGTACGTAACGATACATCCCTGTCGCTCCAGAATCAATAAAATCGACCTTGAGAATAGCTCCATCGCCGTCAAACCAATGTCCAACTCGTTGTTGCCCTCTAGATAACCTGGCTGGACCGTTACGATATAGTGTGCCTCTTAGGTCGGTGGGAATTTCTCCTTCAATGATTGATAGAGAAGTAGAATCAAATTCCCTAGCGGGTGTTGCGATCGCTTTTGACCAAGCTTTGTGTTTAGATGAAGTTATCATAATCATGCTTTAAAGTTTTTATAACTAATGCAAAAGTTATAGACCAGCGGACAGGGATATACTAACAATCATAGTCAGTAAAAAATCGTATAAGCTCTATATATAGATATAGTCTGACATTAGCTCAAACCCAATATCATATACAAACATGAACTCAGGAATCGATTTACAAGGAACTTTTGTGCAAACTCTACAAGATTTTGGGCTTTCGGTGGGTTTAGCTAAAGCTATTTGGCTGCCGTTGCCCATGATCTTAATGATTATTGGGGCAACAGTAGGAGTTTTGGTAGTTGTGTGGCTTGAGCGCAAAATCTCGGCTGCTGCCCAGCAAAGAATAGGACCTGAATATGCAGGACCTTTGGGAGTATTACAACCAGTCGCCGACGGAATTAAATTAGTTTTTAAAGAAGATGTTATTCCTGCTAAAGCTGACCCCTGGTTATTTACCATAGGGCCCGTATTGGTAGTTGTTCCCGTGTTTTTGTCTTTTCTTATCATTCCCTTTGGACAAAACTTAGTAATTACCGATCTAAACGTGGGTATTTTTATCTGGATTTCTTTGTCTAGCATTGCCCCTATTGGCTTATTGATGGCTGGCTATGCTTCTAACAATAAGTATTCACTATTAGGAGGCTTGAGAGCAGCAGCACAGTCTATTAGCTATGAAATTCCTTTGGCTCTATCCGTACTGGCGATCGTCATGATGTCTAATAGTCTTAGTACAATAGATATTGTCGAACAGCAGTCAGGCTATGGTATTTTAGGCTGGAATATCTGGAGACAACCCGTAGGCTTTATTATCTTTTGGATTGCAGCTTTGGCTGAGTGTGAACGTCTACCTTTTGATTTACCAGAAGCAGAAGAAGAATTAGTTGCTGGATATCAAACCGAATACTCAGGCATGAAATTTGCCCTTTTTTACCTAGGCTCTTACGTTAACTTAGTGTTATCAGCATTAGTTTTTGCTGTTCTCTATTTAGGTGGGTGGGAATTTTTTGTTCCTTTAGATCGTTTGGCAGATTGGATTGGTGTTGCAGAGACTACTCCCTGGCTACAGGTATTGACTGCTTCTTTAGGTATTATCATGACCTTAGTCAAAGCCTATTTTCTAATCTTTATAGCTATCCTATTACGCTGGACTGTACCCCGTGTTCGTATTGACCAACTATTAGATTTGGGTTGGAAGTTCTTATTACCAGTTTCTCTAGCTAACCTTTTGATTACCGCTGCTTTAAAATTATCCTTTCCCTTAGCATTTGGTGGTTAGTTAAACTAAAAACATTAGAGCAAAGTTAGCGCAAAAATTATGTTTAAAGTTCTCAAACAAGTACAAGATTATGCCAATGAAAGTTGGCAAGCAGCAAAGTATATTGGTCAAGGTCTATCTGTTACCTTCGACCATATGCAGCGTCGTCCCGTTACAGTTCAGTATCCTTACGAAAAACTAGTTCCTTCCGAACGCTATCGAGGTAGAATTCACTTTGAATTTGATAAATGTATTGCCTGTGAGGTTTGCGTTCGTGTCTGTCCTATAAACCTCCCTGTGGTTGATTGGGAGTTTGATAAAAAAGCCAAGAAGAAAAAGCTGGATCACTACAGTATTGATTTTGGTGTCTGTATTTTCTGCGGTAACTGCGTCGAATACTGCCCTACTAACTGTCTTTCTATGACCGAAGAATATGAACTAGCATCTTACGATCGCCACGAGCTTAACTATGATAATGTTGCTTTAGGACGATTGCCCTATAAACTCACTCAAGATCCGATGGTAACTCCTCTTAAAGAGTTCGCTTACCTACCAAAAGGCGAAGTTGAACCTCATGGTTTACCGAAAGGAGCGCAACGGGCTGGTAAACGTCCAGAAGTAATTTTAGCAGAAATTGAAGCAGCCAAACCCAAAGAAGAAGCCAAATCTGAAGGATAAGGGATGAAGGATAAAGGATAAGAAAAATACTATAGTCAACAAGTTATTATTTCTTTATCATTCACCATGAATCTTTTGTTTTATTGATGAAGTAATTATAAAAAGAGGAGAAAAATGTGAATTTAGCTGAAGGAGTACAGATAGTTTCTTTTGGCATCTTGGCAGTAATGATGATCGGAACAGCTTTAGGAGTTGTTCTTTTACCCAAAATTGTTCATTCTGCTTTTTTGCTAGCTGGGGTGTTTATTAGCATTGCTGGTTTATATATCCTGCTAAATGCCGATTTTGTAGCTGCCGCTCAAATCTTGGTTTATGTAGGCGCGGTAAACGTTTTGATCTTGTTCGCTATCATGCTAGTGAATAAACAAGAAGACTATGTCGAACTTCCTGGTCGTTTAATTCGCAAAGTAGCAACTGCGTTAGTTTGTTCTGGCTTATTTGCGCTTTTGGGAACAATGGTTTTGGTAACGCCATGGTCATTAGACAAAACCTCTCCTCAAGTAACTGATACAGTTGTAGCTTTGGGTGAGCATTTCTTTAGTGACTATTTATTGCCTTTTGAATTGGCTTCAGTTCTACTTTTGATGGCAATGGTAGGTGCAATTATTCTGGCTCGTCGTGATATGATTCCCGAATACTTGGCAACCAAAGAAACTGTTACAACTAGCTTCACCTTGCCAGAACGCCCACGTGAATTAGCAACTCTAGGTAGTGATAGCGATAAACAAGATTAGTAATGTTAGTTATTAATCAGTTAGGGGCGAAGTCCGTTCGCCCGTACATTAGTAATCAGTAATTAAAGTAATGCAGTTAGAATATTTTTTGCTACTGGCAGCCGCCTTGTTTTGTATAGGCATTTATGGTTTGATTACCAGCCGTAATGCGGTAAGAGTTTTGATGTCAATTGAATTGATGCTTAATGCTGTTAATCTAAATTTAGTGGGATTCTCTAACTATTTAGACCCTAGCAATATTAGAGGTCAGGTATTTTCAGTATTTGTTATTACGGTAGCAGCAGCAGAAGCTGCGGTTGGTTTGGCAATTGTGCTGGCTATTTATCGCAACCGTGATACTATCGACATGGAGCAATTTAATTTGCTTAAATGGTAGTTTTTGAAGCTTTTTTTTGTCACAGATTACTCCGCCACGTCCGATATAAAAGCTTGGGGTTTCCCCAAAGCTTCGATTGCGAGAAAGGCGCCCGCATCGCCCCATCTCAGCGTATGTAATCAGACCCCCTAAAAGGTTCAACAGTTTGACGGGCGATATGAACGTCGCAGCAAAGCTAAAGCGCGTTTTGAGCGGTCACGTTTTTTGTGGGAAGCTACCTGCGGGGAGTACCCCTTGGTCACAAAAAAGCTGCCCTTGTAAGAGTATTCTTACTCAAAAGCCGCTGTACGAAGACACGCCCTCCTCAACGGGAGGTTTCCCCCCTTCGGGTTAAGCTTCGGAAAGCATTTCCTTGCGTCTATATGCAGACTGCTAAACGAAAGGAGTTTGTCTTGGACATAGAATGAAGTTAGAATCAATTAAAGTGCTGTTAATTTTTTATGGAAGCCTGTTTTTAAAAAATAGTTTTTCCGTTAAATTGATTAGGGGCGCGTGGCTCAGTGGATAGAGCAACAGGTTCCGGTCCTGTAGGTCGGGGGTTCGAGTCCCTCCGCGCTCATAAAAGCAAAAGCAATATAGCATAGGGATTCTAGGAAAACTAGAATCCTTTGTTATTTGAGGGTATATATAGAGCCACAACCAATCTGCGTCCATAAGTGTTGCACAAGTAGTTTTCCATAAAATACATAATCCTCGTAATAGATAGTGGGACTTAAACAAAAATTAAGCCCAAACAAACCCTAAACTTGCTTTATAAGCAGCAAATACATCTCGATTATGATTAAGCCACTCGATAAAACGGTAAGACATTGCTGTACGAAATGCTGACCATTGCTTCAGGAAAAGTTGCAATTGATTTGTTTGCCCAACGTCTTCTTAACCCGCCAATAAGCTTATGCCATAAAATAAAAGTATAGGCGCAAAAAACTAAAATAAAATGCCTTTTTAAACCTTTTATTCCTCTAACTTGATATTCTTTTAGTCCCAACTATCCCTTAGCTTCGCGGGTTCAATACTAGATGCGGCTAAAGCCTTTGTCTTGCGCCTGTCGGCGACGTGGTAAGACAGTTGCGGTGAAAGGTATCGCAGTACGTTAATCGGTTAGGACAGAAAATTTAATTGCTCGTAAGTAATAAGTAAAAAGCAGCCAAGGGGTACTCCCCCCAGGGAGTAATAAGTGTCATAATACAGCCTCGTATTGCTATAATTCAAGCTCCTGCACTCAAGGATTTGAAGCCAAAAGTTTTGTCTTAAATTAATTTTTTATTAATTATGAGCAATATGGGTGGGTCGCCAGGCTTACCCTATAGTTTTTTAAAAGAGATCGCCTTGAGAAACTACTTTATATTATTCTTTGAGCAAGATATAAATCATTTCATGTTTATTTAAACTGCTGTCAACGCGATCAACTATTTTAAAATTTAAGCTCAATTGTTCAATAGCTTGATTTAAAAATTGACTAAAGCTTGCTTGATTCCAAACGTGAACATGAATGCTGCGCTGATGATGTTTTTTACGTATGCTGGGGCGTTTAAACCAATTATGGTAATCATCGTACAAGCTTTTTTTTCTTTGAAGATCTCGAATGTGATCTTTGGTGATATTAATAATAAAATCTTCTATATGCTCTTTGCTGAGCTTAGTTGTATTATGCTGATACTCTGAATATAAATGATTCCATGTAGTTAGTTGGCGATCGCGATCAAAGGTATATTCTTTATCTGGTACTGCTAAATATAAACAGCTACCTGTACCCATGATGTTGCTAAGATTTTTTAAGAACTTTAGAGGGTTAACTAGATGTTCAATAACATGATTAGCTATAAAAAAATCAAAATTATAATCAATCAAAACCTGCATATCATCTTGATTTAAATCGAGAAATATATCTGTTTCTACAATTGACTCTCGAACTTCTTTTAATTCCTTAAAATTTTTGAGTAAAGTAGACTTACTGTATTTATCTGCATAAAAAACCTTTGCTTTTGCTGTATTGATAGCCAAAGGATTGTGCAACGCTCCAAATTCAACGCCTTTACCCACCAAATAATCATTGGCTAATTTCATTCTGTAGTTCATGAGCTAACTGCTATAGATAAAAAAAAATAGAGATGCTATAGTCAAACATCCCTACAAAATAGAAATAAAATAAACTTATTAGCGTTAATTGATCAGATATACCAAGACAAATAACACTAACCAAATTACATCAACAAAGTGCCAGTATATTTCTGCTGCCTCTACGCCAAAGTGACTGCTGCTAGAATAGTGTCCTTCTTCGCGCGATCGCCATAGGACACAAAGTATTAATAATACTCCTGTCATCACGTGCAAACCGTGAAATCCAGTTAAGACATAAAAGCAACTGGCGAACAGGTTAGTGGTTAAACCAAACTCAGCATGAGAATACTCATAGATTTGTCCAGCTAAGAACACTGCGCCCATAGCTGCGGTAATGCTAAACCAAGTTTGTAACCCTTTAACGTCGTTATTTTTAAGAGCAGTTTGTCCTCGGTGCATCACAAAACTACTAGCTACGAGGATCGAGGTATTGATAATTGGGATCAGCAACTCTAATTCTGGCATACCTTCAGGAGGCCAGACTGGCATAATCGCTCGATAGATGAGCAACGCAGCAAAAAAACCGATAAAGGTCATGCTATCAGAAACCAGAAAGATATACAGACCAAACATTCGATGATCGGGATGTCCGTGATGTCCATGGTCTGCTTCTTGTTCTGAGGCGATGCCTTCGGCTAGCTTCGCATTCGCTATTTGTGATTTATTATCTACGGTTGAACCTTGCATATTAAATTAACTAATTTTGTTCTAATTAATTGACCGGGGCTATTGGTGGTTATTAGTCGGTTGTCAGTAGAAGGAAAACAAAAGACAAAAGAAAATTGAATTTGATGAAGAAACAAATTACTTTACTATTGCTTTTATTCCTCTTCCCTCCTACCTGCCTTCTGCGGTTACGGCTGCTAACATATCTTCTACGTCTTCATCCCCATCGATGCTTTCGGTATCTACACCATAATCATAAGGTCCTGCCCATAAAACAGGCTCTTCTTCAAAGTTTTCAATGATTGGTGGAGAAGCAGTTTGCCATTCTAAAGTTAAAGCACGCCACGGGTTGCGACCAGCTTTTTTTCCTTTGAACAAACTCCAAACAATATTAATAATAAAAGGGAAGGTAGATAACGCTAGGATATATGACCCAATAGTACAGACCATATTGAGAGTCTGGAACTGGGGATCGTAAAGGGCAATACGACGGTTCATACCCTGCAAACCCAACTGGTGCATAGGTAGAAAGGTAATGTTGAAACCAATAAAGGTCATGACAAAGTGAATTTGACCCCAGGTTTCGTTGACCATCCGTCCAGTCATTTTAGGAAACCAATGATAGACCGCTGCAAACAAACCAAATACCGAACCGCCAAAGAGAACATAGTGGAAGTGAGCCACAATAAAGTATGTATCGTGGACATGGATGTCAAACGGCACAGCAGCCAACATAACTCCACTTAAACCCCCAATTAAGAAGGATGAAAGAAAACCAACGGCAAAAATAAAGGCACTGTTGAGACTGAGTTTTCCGCCCCAAATAGTCGCACACCAGCTAAACACTTTAATTCCTGTAGGCACAGCAATAATCATAGTGGTTGCCATAAAGAACATCCGCAGCCAACCAGGAGTACCACTAGAGAACATATGGTGCGCCCAGACAATTAATCCCAAAAAGCTAATTGCCAAACTAGAATAGGCGATCGCCCGATAGCCGAAGACTGGTTTACGGGCATGAACTGGCAAAATCTCGGAAATTGCGCCAAAAAAGGGCAAAATCATAATATATACCGCAGGATGGGAATAGAACCAGAACATATGCTGGTAAACTATGGGATCTCCTCCCCCCGCAGGATTAAAAAATGCTGTTCCTGCCAGAAGATCGAAAGAAAGCAAGATCAAAGCTGCTCCTAATACAGGAGTACCAAGCAAAATCAAGCCCGAAGTTGCCAACATTGACCAGCAAAACAAAGGCATACTGTGAATGTCCATATCGGGCATCCGCATTAACAAAATAGTGGTAAGAAAGTTAATTGCCCCCAACATTGAAGATGTTCCCAAGATCAAAAGACTGAGAATCCAAATCTCTTCTCCCGATTTACCGCTTACCAAACTCAACGGCGGATAAGAAGTCCAGCCAGCTTGAGGCGCACCATTGAAGAAGCTGCTCATCAGTAAAATACCGCCTAGGGGGATCATCCAAAATGCCACGGCATTAAGACGGGGAAATGCCATATCTTCTGCCCCAATCATCAGCGGAATCAAATAATTAGCAAATGCTGCCCCCGCAGGGATAATCCACAGAAACAACATAATTGTTCCGTGCATGGTCAAAAGCTGATTATAAAATTCGGGTTGCACAAAATCAGGGTCGGGGGTAGAAAGTTCAGTCCGCATTACCTCGGCTAATGCACCACCTATAAAGTAGAAAAGGAAAGCAGTAGTTAAATATTGAATACCAATTACTTTGTGATCGGTACTAAAGCCAAAGTAATCTTGCCACTTTCTTTGGGGATGTTCGTCATGTTCGTCTATTGTACTCGGAGCATTTCTTTCTAGTGTTGTACTCATTCTGTATATAATTTATGAAATCTGATTTATCTTTTTAGATAGCTATTAGCTTGTTTATTTGTCTTTCGTAAGTCTAGTTAGCGACCAGCTTTGATGATCGCAAAATACTCATTACTAAATTAAGTAGCCTAACCCAACCAAACTAAGGCTTCAACTGTGCTAAAGCATTTGCATCTACTCCAATATCTTTAGCATAGGGTGCTAAAAATTCGGCATCAGCATTGGGTACAGGATTCATGGCTACGGATTCATTGCTGTCACTATTCATAGCAAAAGTATTTTCTTGAATCCACTTTTGATAGTCTTCTTCAGTTTCTACATAAAGCTGAGTTTTCATGCCACCATGATACGCGCCACAAAGTTCGGCACAAACCACAGGATATTGACCAACTTTATTAGGTGTAAAGACCAGCTTAGTTTCCCTACCAGGGATTACGTCCTGCTTGATTCTAAATTCAGGCAGCCAGAAGGCATGAATTACGTCGCCCGCCGTCATGTTTAAAGCTACAGGGCGATCGACAGGAACGTGTATTTCTCCTGAAATTACGCCACTTTCTGGATAGGTAAATATCCAGGCGTACTGAATACCATTAACCTTTACTTCTAGGGGGTCTATACCTTGATCGGAGTCAGGAGAAATGCCCAAACCTAAAGCTATATTCTGTCTACTCGGATCTAAAGCCACTAGTTCTGAATGATGATGAGTATAGGCTAACTGAGGACCAGAATCTCCTGCTGCCATGGGATCTAATCCCCCCATACGGTTGTATATTTCAAAACTGTAAATGGAGAGAATAAAAACAATTACTGTAGGTATGGCAGTCCAGACAATCTCTAGAGGTACATTACCCTCTATAGGTGGTCCATCAGTGGTGTCGCCTTTTTGGCGACGAAATTTAAACAAGGAGTAGACCAATACCCCTTCTACCAGAAGAAATAAACCAGTAGCAATGGTCATCATGAAATTAAATAGTTCATCCACATCTCCTGCATCATTGGATGCTGCTATAGGAAGAAGCCCATGATTTTGTCCGTACCACAGACTAATTAAAGTCATCGCAATTCCAGCGATGAGAGTGATTATGTTACCAGGAATATTCACGTTGATAGATTTTGGGTAGTGTTTTCAAAAAGTCAGTGCCAGCCGATCATCTCTGAGGGTCTGACTTATTTACAATTTACGACTTATGGATAGAAATTGTTGATGGAAATAATACTAAAATTTCAGTTACAAAATATTCTTTTGTCTACTATTAGGTTAGACCAAATTGCCAGCAGATAGGCAAATATAAAGCTTAAGTTCCTACTATTGAACTCAATTCTTTAGCTTTTATTCGGGATCTAATAGATTAGATCCATGGCAATGGGGTTAGTCTATAAGCTTACTTTTGTCAGAAAAATTTTATTTTTTCTTTATAAAGGAAAGCCTCTATCAGAGAATTTACTAACTTAATCTGAAGAATATCTAAAATGATCAACCTATTAGAAAAAGGTCGTTAGAGTATTAGTAGAGGAAAGTAAGACAAGACCCAAGAAAAAATAATAGTTTATAGTTTGAAATTCAAGCGAACAGTATTATAAGTTTAGTAAAGTTTTCTTCCATTTAATTAGTCAAGTGTGCCATGACAGAATCGACTTTTCAACCACAAACCAGCAACAGAGAAGAACTTCCTCAACCCCAGATCTGGATTCGCCGTTTAATTTGGAAAATTGCGATCGCTACACTCCTTTTGATGGCTGTAGGTAGTGCTACCAGGGTAATGAACGCGGGGTTAGCTTGTCCAGACTGGCCTTTATGTTATGGTCAGCTTGTGCCAACCCGACAAATGAATCTCCAGGTGTTTCTAGAATGGTTTCATCGTTTAGATGCTGCTTTGATTGGAATTAGTGCGATCGCCTTATCTGGTTTATCCTGGTGGTATCGTCGCCTATTGCCAAAACGGCTGCCTTGGGCTGCTACCTTTGCCCTATTTCTCATTGTTTTTCAGGGCATTTTGGGAGGACTTACAGTTACTCAGCTACTGCGGTTTGATATTGTTACAGCACATCTAGGCACAGCACTATTATTCTTTACAACCCTAATCATTATGGGAACTGCCCTACTACCTTACCAAGGAACAAAAACCGCAGGAAAACTAAGTTGGTTAGGCTTGAGCGCAACAGTTTTAGTTTATCTGCAAAATATTTTAGGAGGTTTAGTTGGCTCTCGTTGGGCATTGCATCAGTGTTTTGGAGGTTCTCAACTGTGTAACATCATGAATGCTCATATTTTAGGAGTTGTTCCCCCTACTTTGGCAACCATGGCGTTGGTTTGGTTTGCCAGGAAAACTCCTGGCTTACATAAAAATCTGCGTATCTTAGCTAACGCAGCAGCAGCCATAGTCAGTCTGCAAATTTTACTGGGCTTTGCTACTTTTAAACTGCACCTTCAGGTTAAGCCTTTAACAGTTACTCATCAGGCAGTAGGTGCAAGTTTGCTGGGAGTGTTAGTAGCCTTCACGGTGCTAGCTATACGAGACAAGAAAGGAGAACAGGCGACCGCTCAATAAAATCAAAAATACACATAGTCACAATAGATTAAAGGAAAAATCATAATGACAGGGACAAGTCTAGCCCGCCAAAATCAAAATTTAGCTGAAGTGGTCAAAAGCTATTATCAGCTAACTAAACCCCGTATCATTCCCTTGCTGCTAATCACTACGGCTGCATCAATGTGGATTGCTTCTGAGGGCAGAGTAGACCCAATTTTACTATTAGTTACTTTATCAGGGGGTACATTAGCAGCAGCTTCGGCTCAAGTACTTAACTGCATCTACGACCAAGACATAGACTACACCATGACGCGGACACGGAAGCGTCCAATTCCTTCAGGTAAGGTGCAGCCTCGTCATGCTCTAATTTTTGCTGCCGTATTAGGCATACTTTCATTTTCTTTGCTAACTTTGTTTGCTAATTTATTGGCAGCATTATTAGCAATGTCTGGCATTATCTTTTATATGCTCATTTATACTCATTGGCTAAAGCGACACACGACTCAAAACATTGTGATTGGTGGTGCTGCGGGGTCAATTCCACCTTTAGTTGGTTGGGCTGCGGTCACAGGCAACTTAAGCGTTATTCCTTGGCTATTGTTTGGCATTATTTTTCTGTGGACTCCTCCTCATTTTTGGGCTTTGGCACTGATGATCAAAGAAGACTATGCCGAAGTGGGAATACCAATGTTGCCCGTAGTTAAAGGAGAAGCAGAAACTGTTAAGCAAATCTGGGTTTATACTTTGTTGGTAGTTCCCTGTAGCCTATTATTAATGTATCCTGTAGGTAATTTAAGTATTGTTTATGGCGCGATCGCAATTTATCTAGGTTACAAGTTTATCTACAAAGCTTGGGAATTAAAACAAGATCCAACTAGCAATCAATTAGCCCGTGGAATGTTTAAATATTCCATCTTTTACATGATGCTATTATGCGTGGCAATGATTATTGATACTTTGCCTCTAACTCATAGTTTGATGGGAATGGTATTTACCTGCGGTGGATAAATAGCAAGCTAATATTTTTGAAATGTCAGTTCAAAGACATAGGAAGTAGAAGAGGCAAAATGAAGATATCCATTCTTTGTTCGCCTCTTTTTTGTGGCTCTATCGGAATTGCCGTGGTAGACACCAGATATAGCGTGGTTGTCAAACTATGACTACTTTGGGATGATAAACAGGTAAAATCGACTGTGGTTGCCAGAATGGATAACTCAATTCAGATACCTCTGGACTTGCCCGA
>JBBSPC010000033.1:0-36156 GCA_038259125.1 Chroococcales cyanobacterium
ATAATACCAATTTTCAAAAGTAGCTAGAGAGATAAAGCATTATTACAACAACGAACTAATAGCAACTCGTCTACCTGGAACAGTTAGTTCATTGAGCTGTTGTTGCTGACCTGAAACGCGATCGCCTCTCTCTTCGAGATGGCTTTGGTCGCTCGATTTGTCTGTATAAATAAAAGCTTTTTTGTTACCTGCCCTCTGCTACGATAGCGATTAATTGTTAAATATAAAATATCTATGCAATTATCGCCACAAGAAAAAGACAAACTAATGATTTTTACGGCTGGTTTACTTGCTCAACAGCGTAAGCAAAAGGGGATTAAACTAAATTATCCCGAAGCAGTAGCGTACATTTCTGCTGCTATTTTAGAAGGTGCTAGAGAAGGTAGGGGGGTGGCTGAATTGATGAGTCACGGCAAAACTCTTTTAAAACAGGACGAGGTAATGGAAGGAATACCAGAAATGGTTAATGAAGTGCAGGTAGAAGCAACCTTTCCTGATGGTACTAAACTGGTGACGGTACACAATCCGATTCAGTAAATACTTATCAGCTATCTATTAATAAGAGCTAAAAGCTAATAGCTACGAACAATATCGTCAACAACTCCAAACATTAAATTCACAACGACTTATGATTCCAGGAGAAATGATTACTCAAGCTGGCGAAATCGAATTAAATGCAGGACGAGAAACAATGCAGGTTCAGGTAGTCAATACAGGCGATCGCCCGATTCAAATAGGTTCTCATTTTCATTTTTATGAAGTAAATGAAGCTTTGCATTTTGATCGCGAACCAACTAAAGGGATGCGTTTAAATATTCCCGCAGGTACGGCGGTTAGATTTGAACCAGGGGATGAAAAAGAAGTCGAGTTGGTGGCGATTGCAGGTAGTCGAGAAATATACGGTTTTAACGCCTTAGTCGAGCAAAAATTAGATTAAACGAAAATTGAAATCGGGAGATTAAACTATGCCAACAGCAGCAAGACTGGGAATAGGGGGCCCTGTAGGTAGTGGTAAAACTGCTTTAGTAGAGAGTATTGTTCCCCTGTTAAAAAAGCAAGGCATCGAAGTAGCGATCGTCACCAACGACTTGCTAACCACTGAAGATGCAGACCGTCTCAAAAGCGGAGGAATTTTACCAAGCGACCGCATAATCGGCGTAGAGACTGGTAGCTGTCCCCATACGGCGATTAGAGAAGACCCCACCATGAATCTGTTAGCAGTGCAGGATTTGGAAATACTCCATCCTAATTTGGATTTGATTCTGATTGAGAGTGGGGGCGATAATCTTGCCTCTACCTTTAGCTACGATTTAGTAGATGCTTATATTTTTGTAATTGATGTAGGGGCTGGAGATGATATTCCTCGTAAGAATGGCCCTGGTTTCGTTCAAGCTGACTTAGTGGTAATTAATAAAATTGATATTGCCCCTTATGTAGGTGCAGACTTGAATTTAATTCGCCAGCAAGCCCCAGTACACCGCAGAGGTAAAGCGATTGCATATACAAATTGTAAAACTGGTGAGGGATTGGATGAGGTAATTGGTTTTATTAAAGAGGCGGTTTTATTTCGTGGCACATCCTCGGCAATAAGTATTGCCAACTGATAGTAAAGATGGGGAGAGATAATTTAGAAATAAGACTGAAATGCGATCGCCTAGGTAAAACCGTAGTTACTCATCAGTATACGACTTATCCTTGGCGTTTGTCTGGTGTTTTTCGTTTGGATGCTGCTGAGGAACAGCGCGCTTATCTTTATATTACCAACACATCGCCTGGGTTACTGGCTGGAGATAGCTTGGGTTTATCTTTACAGCTAGAAGCGGGGGCTAGTCTTTATCTTACCGATCAAGCTGCTACTAAGGTTCATCCTATGCCCATAACGGGTACGAAGGCGACAGTTGACTTAAACATGGCAGTGGAAGCGGGAGCAAGTTTAGAGTTCGTACCAGAACCACTAATTTTGTTTGCCGATGCTGCATTAGAACAAACTACGCGCATTCAACTTCACGAGGACGCAGAACTTTTTTGGAGCGAGATTGTTCTTCCAGGACGGCTGGCTAGAGGAGAGTGTTATCAATTTCACCACTATTTCAGCCGTTTAGAGATTACCACCGCCGTAGGAGAACTATGGTTTAGAGATACTATTCATTTAGAAGGAAAGCATAATCTTTTTAAGCATAGCGAGCTATTTGCCTCTAAGCCCGTACTGGCTAATTTAATCATAGTCCAACCACACACAGATCTTGAGGTACTGAGTAAAAATCTGGAAAATCTCGAAGCTGCTAACTGTCCCGACTTGATTGTGGCTAGTTCTGTCTTACCTGAAAATAAAGGTTTACTGGTTCGCGCTTTGGCTAGTAAAACTCTAGGAATCAAAAAGTACATTAAATATGCTTTAAACTGTGTTCGCTATTCGGGCGATCGCTCTAGCTTACCTCATATTCCCAAGTAATAAATGATTAATAAAACGACTGAAATAGCACAAACTTATTTAGGCAATCTCGCAGAAGATACTAACCTGGCTCAAAGGGTGAAATCGGTTCGCGATCTAGATCAGTGTTTGGAAGTATATCTGAGTCAAACTGATAGCCCAAAAGGCAGAATTCAGGCTCAATCTACCTCTGGTATAACTGTAGGTATTATTAAAAGTCGAGATTGGTCGCTACGTCAAGAAGACGTATTTGTCACTGAATCTGGTAATTTATTACTGATTCACCTGCAAGAGCAAAGATTAATGGTACTCAGTTTTACCGAACCTGTAGCAGATCGCGCTATAGAACTAGTGCATCTAGGTCACGTTTTGGGCAATCATCACTGGCCAATCACAATCGGCAAAAACAAAATCTATCTTCAACCAGTAGTAGATCCAGCCATAATTGAAGCAACTATTAAAGATTTTCAAATTCCTGGCTTGAGAATAAATTATGAATCGCGATCGCCCGAACAACATCTCCATTTTTCCCACCATACCCATCGCCATCACAGCCAATGATTCAATCTCAGATCTCCCAACAACTTGCTTTGATGCAGTTATCTGATTCTTTTTTCCCCACGGGTTCTTTTACCCTCTCTCACGGACTAGAAACCTTAGTTCAAACTGGCAAAATTCAGTCAGTACGAGAATTGCAGATTTTTTTGCAGCTACTGTTACGTAACAAGGTAGGAGTGACTGATATCGTAGCACTCATTTACGGTCATCGCGGGAGTAAAAACGGCAACATGGAGGCAGTAAGACAAGCCGATAGGCAACTATTCGTGCAAAATGCGGTTGCCAAAAATAGAGAAACTCAGCGTCAAAGCGGACGGGCTTTGCTAATGGTGGCTAGTTCTACTTGGCAAGATAAACGATTAGAAATCCTCAATAGAGAGGCTGCTACGGGGACAATACGCTGTTTACATCCAGTTGTGTTTGGCGCGATCGCTGCGATCGCTGGTTTGAGCGAACAAGATGCAGTATTGGCTTTTTTGCATGGTTTAGTTACCAGTATCTTGAGCGCAGCTATTCGTTTGAGTCTTGTAGGACACATCCAAACACAGCAAGTTTTACTTCAGCTAGCACCAGATATTGAGGCAGTCTACTCAACTGCTGCATCGATGAAGCTAGAGCAAATGTGGTCTTGTACCCCTTCAATCGATATCGCTCAAATGCAACATTCAAAATTGCCTCAGAGGTTGTTCGCTAATTAGTTAACGAAGTATGAAGGCAGAAGTATGAAGGCAGAAGGCAGAAGTAAAGCCCTTCTTCATACCTCATACTTCATACCTGAAGGGCGAAGCCCAAATCAAAAGCAGATCACACTATAAAGAAGAATTAAAACTATGAGTTATCGTATGGATCGACGGGCTTATGCCGATACCTTTGGTCCCACAGTAGGCGATCGCATTAGACTGGCAGATACAGAATTATTTATCGAAGTCGAACGAGATTACACTACCTACGGCGACGAAGTTAAGTTTGGTGGTGGTAAAGTAATCCGCGACGGTATGGGGCAATCGCCAATTTCCCGTGAAGATGGTGCGGTAGATCTGGTGATTACTAACGCTCTAATTCTCGACTGGTGGGGTATTGTTAAAGCCGACATTGGTATCAAAGACGGCAAAATACATAAAATTGGTAAAGCGGGTAATCCCTATATTCAAGATAACGTTGATATTATTATTGGTCCGGCTACCGAAGTGGTTGCAGGAGAAGGACATATCGTTACCGCAGGGGGTATAGATAGCCACATTCACTTTATCTGTCCCCAACAAATCGAAACGGCGATCGCCTCTGGTATAACCACAATGATCGGTGGCGGTACGGGACCTGCTACTGGGACTAATGCGACTACCTGTACTCCTGGCGCGTGGAATATCTGGATGATGCTACAGGCTGCCGATGCTTTCCCGATGAATTTGGGCTTTTTAGGTAAAGGAAACAGTGCCAAACCAGAAGGGTTAGTAGAACAAGTTAAAGCAGGTGCAATGGGATTAAAACTCCACGAAGACTGGGGAACAACTCCGGCGGCGATCGATACTTGTTTGGGGGTTGCCGATGAATATGATGTCCAGGTAGCAATCCATACCGACACTCTTAACGAAGCGGGTTTTGTCGAAAATACTATCGCTGCCTTTAAAGACCGAGTTATTCATACCTATCATACCGAAGGTGCAGGAGGAGGACACGCCCCAGACATTATTAAAGTCTGCGCCCTTAATAATGTCTTACCTTCTTCAACCAATCCGACTCGTCCCTTTACCGTCAACACCTTGGAAGAACATCTCGATATGTTGATGGTGTGTCACCACCTCGATAAAAGTATTCCCGAAGATGTGGCATTTGCCGAATCAAGAATACGTAAAGAAACAATTGCAGCAGAAGATATTTTGCACGATTTGGGTGCATTTAGCGCGATCGCCTCTGATTCTCAAGCAATGGGTAGAGTCGGAGAAGTAATTATTCGTACTTGGCAGACAGCACACAAAATGAAAGTACAACGAGGTGTTTTATCTTCCCCCACAGAGGAAGTAGCCGATAATTTCCGCGCCAAACGCTACATTGCTAAATACACAATCAATCCAGCGATTATGCACGGCATCGCCAATCATGTCGGTTCTCTTGAAGAGGGTAAGCTTGCAGATATTTGTCTCTGGAAACCAGCTATGTTTGGGGTTAAACCAGAAATTGTGATTAAAGGTGGCGCGATCGCTTGGGCGCAAATGGGCGATCCCAATGCGAGTATTCCCACTCCCCAACCAGTATATATGCGTCCCATGTTTGGCAGCTTTGGCGGCGCAACTCCTGCTACTTCCCTAACCTTTGTCTCTCAAGAAGCATTAAATGCAGGTATACCCGAACAAATCAGTTTGAAAACTCCTGCGGTAGCTGTTAGCAATACCCGCAAGATATCTAAAGCAGACATGAAACTTAATGAAGCTACCCCCGAAATAGAAGTAAATCCCGAAACCTATGAGGTAAAAGCAGATGGCGAACTATTAACCTGCGAACCTGCATCAGTTTTACCAATGGCACAGCGTTATTTTTTATTTTGAACGTCTGGTGCGAAATCAAGAATGAGCGATCATGAATAAAGCAACATAACCAAACTAGATAGCAATGCCCAAATTGAGTTTAGGTACGCGTTTATTTATTTCTCATTTATTGGTAATGATGGTGGGATTAGGTAGCTTTATTATTATTGCTAAAGTTTCTTCTCCCAGAATGTTTGTTGTCCGGTTAGAGCAACTGGAAAAAAGAGGAATATTTACCGTTCGTTCGGCTCGCACCTATTTAGTGGAAGGGTTTCAAAACGCCTGGAATCGTAGCGCTATTTTATCGATGATTGTAGGTACAAGTGCTGCTGGGGGAGTAAGTTACATATTTTCTAAGCGCATTACTCAGCCTGTAAAGCAAATGAAGCAGATTAGTCAAAAATTTGCAGCAGGAGATTTAGCCGAAAGAGTCCCTGAAAGTTCTATACCTGAACTAAACCAACTAAGCGTCAGCTTTAACTCGATGGCAAGTAGCTTAGGAGATGTAGAACAGAGACGGCGAGAACTGGTCAGCGATTTAACCCATGAACTACGTACTCCTTTGACCGTTATGCGGGGTTATTTAGAAGAATTAGCCGATGGTACAATTGAGGGTACTCCAGAACTTTATTTACGTTTAATTAGGGAAACTAGACGTTTAGAAAGACTAATTCACGATTTACAAGAGCTTTCAAAAGCAGAAGCAGGTTATCTATCGATTGACTCCCAACCCCTTAGTTTGCTCCCATTAATTACTTCTTTAGTAGAGCGTTTTGCCGATCAATTATTAGAAGAAGGACCAACTCTAAAGTTAGACTGTGCTAGAGAGATACCTAATGTTTTAGCCGATCGCGATCGCACTGAACAAATTTTAGTCAACTTGTTAGGCAATGCCATTCGCTATACAGAAATAGGCTCAATTGTAGTCAAGGCAGAAAAAATAAACCGTTATGTGTGGATTTCGGTGATTGATACAGGAGTAGGTATTGCTTCAGAAGATTTACCCTACGTATTTGAACGCTTTTGGCGTGCCGATCCTTCTCGCGCTAGTCATTCAGGCGGAACAGGCATTGGTCTGGCGATCGCTCGTCGCCTAATAGAATTACAGGGTGGTAATATTGAAGTTGAAAGCGAAGTGGGCAAAGGCAGTACTTTTCGTTTCTGTCTTCCTATTGCATAGTAGAGGCGAATGGTCGTTCGCCCGCCCGTACTCGCGTCATGATCTAACTTATGTTGAATACTGGGTTCAACTGACAAGAAAAGTTTTTATACTAAATCCTGTTGGTATGGGTTACTTAAAATAAAAAAAGTATCGAAGATTAATTTATCCCCCAGTCCCCTAGTCCCCTAGTCCCCTAGTCCCCTAGTCCCCTAGTCAGCCTACATAAATAACTTCTGTCAATCGGATCTAGTATTAGATGAATCCCTCGCCAGACGGAGGGTAATTTTAAGATCTCACGAGATTATGAAATAAGAGATTTCTGGTTCTTGCCAGAGCTAACAACATTAATATTTATAAAATCATGACTGATAAAACAAATCTAGAAACAAAACTTGCAGACCTTAAACTATTTCAAAACGTTCTAATTGATTGCGCTCAAAAGCTAATGGCAGCTACAGATGATAGTACTATCCGCGAACGATTAGAAAAAATCTTGACTAGCGATCGCGATAACTTAAGCTCCATTGACAAGGTTATTTCTCAAATGGGTAGTACCACAGAATCCCGCGATATTACTCAAAAACACGCCGAAAAAGTCGGTCAGATGATGGATGGATCTGAATTGACAACATATGATAAGTTCTTCCAGTTTGAATTATTAAAACATCAGCAAACAATGACTGGTTTAGTAATCCATAAAGTTGCTCAGTCTTTAGATGATGAACTACAAGACGCTGTAGAACCATTAAACAAAGTCAACTTTGAAAATCGCGCTCATCAAGAAGTACTCAAAGGTGTGCTTTATTTTGTTGGCACAAGGGAACTAGCTGGACAAGAACCCGATATGGGTCTTTGGGCTAGTGTAGAACAAGGTATTGCTGCCCTTAAAGGTGCGGTAGGCAGCGCAACTAATTAGTAAATATTTTGGCGATCGCTATATGCGCCTTAAGCCTTCGGGTGCTGTGTCACTCATGGGTGTCTCCCCCATGAGTGACTGCATCGCTTTTTAAAGAAAGTGATCGCTCTTGCTGAAAAGTCAGCTTAGTGAATAGATTTAAAATCAATTAGAAATCAAAGTTTTGCACTGCGCCTGATTGTGTAAAAGGCGATCGCATAATACCAAAGCTACCATCGCTTCTACCATCGGCACTGCTCTAGGTAACACGCAAGGATCGTGTCTTCCTTTAGCTGCCAAAAGGGTTTCTTCACCACCTTTGGTAACTGTTTTTTGTTCTTTGCCAATAGTTGCAGTCGGTTTAAAAGCTACTCTAATAACAATATTTTCGCCGTTAGAGATGCCTCCTTGAACTCCTCCAGAACGATTGGAAACGGTACGAGTTTCACCATTTTCATCGATATAAAACTCATCATTATGTTCACTCCCCATCATGGTTGTGCCTGCAAAACCCGAACCAATTTCAAAGCCTTTGGTAGCAGGAAGAGACATTACACCTTTCGCTAAATCCGCTTCTAGTTTATCGAAAACAGGATCGCCTAATCCCTTGGGTACATGACGCGCTACACACTCTACTACCCCACCCAAAGAATCTTTATCTTTTCTGGCTAAATCAATGCGCTCAATCATCGTCTCCGCGCACTCTGTATTAGGACAACGAACAATATTACTTTCTACCTGTTCTAAAGTTACGGTGTTGCTATCTACTTCTGCCTCTATGTCTTGAATCCGCTTAACGTAGGCGACAATTTCTACTCCTGCAACCTGCTTGAGAATCTTTTTAGCGATCGCACCTGCTGCAACTCTACCGATGGTTTCCCGCGCTGAAGAACGCCCACCACCTTGATAGTTACGAATGCCATACTTAGCGTCATAGGTAGCATCAGCATGGGAAGGGCGATATTTTACCGCCATCTCATTATAATCTTGCGATCGCGCATCTTTATTCCGCACCAGGATCGATATTGGTGTTCCCGTAGTCTTACCTTCAAACACCCCCGATATTATTTCACAGGTATCACTTTCCTTTCTAGGCGTTGTAATTTTACTTTGTCCAGGTCTTCGACGATCTAAATCTACCTGTATCTCCGCTTCACTAATTTCTAGCAGTGGAGGACAACCATCAATAACCACACCGACACCTCCGCCGTGAGATTCACCATAAGTTGTAATGCGAAATAGATGTCCGAATGTGTTACCCATAAATGTTGCTCTAATATTCAGGCGACTTGTATTTTATCGCAACTTCTACTCCAGAAACTAGCAAAAGATTCTATTAATAGTTAAGAACTGATAGTGACAGTTAGAGTAAGTCCTGTCATACGCCAGGTAGCAAAGCAATTTTCAAACAGCACTTCACTAGCTGCGCCTAAATCGCCATCCTCGCCAACATATCCACCCTCAATTAGTTTGCCACCTCTAGTTTCCAAGTTCAGACGTGTTTTGCCATCCTCTTCTTTCAAGATTAATTTTCCCCTAGCCAGTACTTGTCCTGCACGGCTGATGATTGCACATTCCATTGATAATCTTTATAAGTGTTTAAAAGTTGCAAACACTATCATCATCTCATAATTATCAGTATATAAACAGCACCAACCAAGGCTGAATTTATCGTGAACAAGTCACAGATTACTCCGCCACGTCCGATAGTCAAAGCC
Organism: Chroococcales cyanobacterium; assembly: GCA_038259125.1. Classification (GTDB taxonomy): domain Bacteria; phylum Cyanobacteriota; class Cyanobacteriia; order Cyanobacteriales; family Xenococcaceae; genus Waterburya. The sequence continues at coordinate 9,287 of JBBSPC010000033.1, forward strand.
TTTTAAAATATTACAGGCAAAAATATTGCTCAATATTTTAATCATTTTATAGAAAGCTTTTGAAGAATATAACGTCTAATTTTCTTCTAATGCAGGCATTTTCATTTTTGAATCGGAATCTTCGCCAGGCATCATCATATTATGTCCTTCATGTGGCTGTAGGATATTCATAGTAGTTTTGCCTACACTCAGCAACCCCATCGAAACGCTCCCTACACTCAGCAATCCCATCGAAACCAAACCAACAGAAACTACACCCATTGGTACAAGTCCAATCGAAATGAAGCCGTGAGGAACTGCACCAATCGAAATAAAGCCATGAGGGGAGATGCCAATAGTAATAATGCCATTGTGTGGTGCATAACCAATATTAATCAGCCGCCTTTTTCCTTTTCTTTTTTCGCTCGAATGTTCTTGTTTGCCAATAGCCATTTATCTTTACAGGTAGTTTCTAGATTCATTGCCGAGCGATCATAGCCAAAAGTTGTCAACCTAGTCAAAAGACAGGCTGTCATAGTCAGGCAAAATAGTTTATAGCAGTACCTTAACTGGTTAATACAAAAAAGTTACTAGTCTGAACAGGGAATTACTTTTCAATGTCCCGTATCCTTTAAATTGTTTGATTGCGATCATTGATAATTAATTATTTACTTAGCGTCCAAACGAGATCTAATACTATTTAACTGTACAGAATTATTTACTGGCGATCGCGGTGCTGGTAGTTCAGTATTGGGCCAGTTTTGCAGATCGCTACATACACAGTCTAAAGATTGAGTACCTATCTCAATAATTGGTACAGGCATATTGCATCTAACACAATTGTTTATATCCCATCTGGGAGAAAGTAGATCTTCAATAGTTTCACTGTTTCCTTCTAAGTAACAGTTTTTCCCATCGACGCTCATTACTTTTTGCCAGCAGTCTTCAAACTGCGCTGAAAATCTCTCGCCTCTTATAACTGGCTGGGGTAATAATTCCGCTTCCCCGTTAAGCCAGATTAGCTTTTTGCCTAACTGAAACCAATGAGCGAGATAAGTCTTAACTTGCGTTGCTGATGCCATAAATAAACTGTAGTCCTATATATCTATAATTATAAAAGTAAACAAAACAACGACCAAGATCTGTAAGCTAAATTTTATAATTGCTTAAAGGTTCTCCCAACACGCTTAAATTAAGCACATGACCGCCGACAATAAGATAAGTAGTATCTACCACATTACCCACCTGCCGAGATAAATATCCCAAGCGATCGCGAAAAAGCCTTCCCAAAGGATAAGCAGGGACAATACCCCATCCTGTTTCTTCTCCAACCAAGATTATATGTGCTTGAGTATTTTGGATGCTGTTCAAAAGGCGATCGCACCTTTGCTTCCAGTCGATCTGTTCTAGTTCCAAAAAATTAGCGATCCAAGTACCTAGAGAATCAATCAGCAAACATTCAGATTCTACTGCCTGTTCAATACATAATGACAATTTTTCACTCGCTGCTAATGTTTGCCAATCCTTCGGTCTTCTCTGCTGATGCTTAATTATTTTGGCTTGCCATTCGCGATCGCTTGGATCGGCTTTTGCTGTAGCCAGATAAATAACAGATTTGTTAGTTTTAGTTGCTAGCATTTCGGCAAATTCGCTTTTTCCTGAGCTAGATGCACCAGTAACTAAAATAGTTTTTCCCAGATCTAACTTCTGACAATTCATCAATAATTAATATTTAAAGACGTTATGATTTGCTGATAACATTTTTAAGCAGCGAAAGTCAAGATTAATGCCCAGGTATTTTAATTTATACTTGTTATTTGAAACAACTGATGACTAATATTTAAAGGGAGACCTAGCAATAATATAATTTAGAGTAAAATCAATGGTTTGTAATATCAGACTAAATAACTAAAAATTAATTGTATAACATTATTAAAAAAAAACTAATTATCAAAAAAAAGTTGTGACAAGAGAGTAAATTAACGGTATATTTCTTATAATGTCAAATATGACTTAAAAGAAACAATTTAAATTTGACTAAACTTAGAGAGAACCCAAATTAATTATGAGTGAAATGGCAACAGCCCCGCTAACAGGAAAAGCCTTACTTCAAAAAGTAAAAGAGCTATCCCATTTACCAAGACGTGAAACAGCTAAAAAATGTGGATATTTTACCACTACAAAAGAGAAACAAACGCGCGTAAACCTAACAGATTTTTATGATGCGGTGCTTGCTGCCAAGGGAGTTCCTCTCGATCCAGAAGGAGCCAAAGATGGTCGCGGAAGAGAGCCTACTTATCGAGTAAGTGTTCACAAAAACGGTCAAATTGTTATTGGATCTACCTATACTCAGGCAATGGGATTAAAGGAAGGAGACAAGTTTGAAATAAAATTAGGTTATAAACATATTCACCTCAAGCAGATTGATGGTGAAGAAAATGGAGCATCAGATAACTAATTTTTTTAGGGAATTTAGCGATCGTAATCGTCTTCGTGAACGAGGGCGATCGACTCCTATTTAGAATATGCAAGATGTTTGATACATCATGGTTAAACGTCATAACTTTTTTTGGATCGTGGGCAATTCTTTGGCTGCCGATCGCTTTTGTTATATCTCGATTAATCAACTGGCAGCCAAATCAACCCTTAATACCAAGACAAAAAATCATTTTACTACTATCTCTTTATGCTTTTGTTCCTCTAGTTTTGGGCTGGAAAATTAAAGCAGAAAATTTGCTATTAGCTGATCTTGGCTTGAGTTTAGATTCTTATATATTAGCTTCTATATTATTAGGCTTGATTTTAAGCGTTATCAGTTTAGCTATTGTATTTAGCTTCGAGTCGGCTTTCAAATTTGTCAGTTGGCATAGAGAAAACATCAAAAGCTTACTGCCTTTACTGCTGCCTATTTTGATTCTAAGTTTACTGATTAGTTTGAGTGAAGAATTAGTTTTTCGCGGATATATCTACAGTACTCTATCAACTAATGGCTCGTATTGGTTAGCAGCTACATTTTCCAGTCTTATTTTTGCCTTATTACATCTGCTTTGGGAAAGAAGAGCAACAGCACCGCAAATTCCTGGCTTGTGGCTGATGGGAATGATTTTAGTCGGAGCAAGACTGATAAACAATAATGACATTTATCTTGCCGTTGGGCTTCATGCAGGTTGGATTTGGGGTTTAACCTGCATAGACTCAGCTCAACTATTAACTTACAGTTATAAAAATCACTGGCTGACAGGAATTAATCAGCAACCATTAGCAGGGGTTGCAGGTATTTTGTGTCTGGCTGTTACAGGCTGGGCTTTATGGCTAATTGACAGTAAATTTGCACTATTTTAAATTCAGTTTAAGTTAAGATAATTATTAGCCTAAAAAATCTCTTCGTTTTCACAGATAGTTAACTCTAGGGGTTGTAGACATTGTTTAAGTTCTATATGTATTCCTTGAGCATTTTCTGCCATTAAATCCTCAATATAGCCAACTTGTGACGCTTTTGCTTCTATAGGACTATTGAAAGGACCAAAATAGTAAACGCACTTTGGTACTTTGGTACTTATTTGCAGCCAGTAAGGAAGTTTATTTTCTTTTTTTAAACCAAGTATGTCGAACAATTTTGTAGCAAAAGACATAAGTAAGCTGCGTTTTTCTTATAGATTTTATAAATAGATGTATTATAGGGACAATTAATATTTTCTGTTATTAGTTTAAAATAATTATATATTAGCCCAAAGTTGCTTAAGTATACATATTTTTGAGTGAATACAAACATTAATAAATTCTATATTTATGCTCGATGACTACCTAAATAAATGTAAAAGATACTTAAATTTAATATCCGCTAAATATATTTTAAAAACAATAGCAAGATTTTGTCTAAAAATGTTCTATTAAAGATTAAATTTGTTTTTTGAGAAAAAGGACAACTATGTTCAATAATAAATTAGTGCTTCATGACGCAGCCAAGGTAACAAATAAAAGCTCAAATCTACCCACACCATCCTTAGTGGTAAAAAGCTTATTAGAAGCTGAAAAAGCCAAAAAAGGCGAAGAAAACTATTCTTTATCTAATTTAATTGGAGAGTGGAATTTACGCTTTGTTACTGGAACCAAGAAAACGAGAAAAAAAGCCGGTATTGTCTTAGGCGCAGGAAAATACATTCCTCAGCTAGTTAAAATAAAAATTGAATATGAAGGCGATCGAGAAACTTTAAATACGGGAAGGGTACGCAACTCTGTCAGTCTAGCTTTTTTCAGCTTATTTTTAACAGGCCCTGTGAAGTTTATTAAAAATAATATTTTAGCCTTTGATTTTATTGCTATGACCTTTTCTATTTTTGGATGGAAAGTTTATGATGGTTATATTAGGAATGGAGCGACAAGAGAAGCACAATTCTATCATAAGAAGCTCCCTCAACAGGTGTTTTTTCACTATTTTTTAATTGAAAAAAATATAATTGCCGCCAGAGGAAAAGGTGGCGGTTTAGCATTATGGAGTCGAGAAAATAATGTTCAGTAATAAATAGCCAATATTAACTATTTATTACTGAAAGATCATGAAGCTGACAATTAAAAACCTTTTCTCAAGAACTTAAAACTAATCCTTTAGAATCAAATTGTTCTAATGTATTTAGCTGTTCTAATGTATCAACTCCTGTTAAATTTATTTCACGACAGGTTCTCTTGAGCAAACCTCGTAAAGCTTTTCCTGGACCAACTTCAATAATATGGGTAATTTCTGCCTGAGTAAATTGCAGCATAATCTCTCGCCAGCGAACTGAACCAGTCATTTGTTGCGCTAATCTTTGTTTTAATTCTTCCTTGCCAGAAGCAGGAGTGGGTTGAACGTTTGATATTACAGGAACTTCTGCATCGTTGAAGCTAACTGAATCTAATACGGTGAGAAATTGTGCTGAAGCCTCTTGCATTAAAGGGGAGTGAAAAGCACCAGAAACATTTAAAGACATTATCCGTTTTGCTTTAACCTTGTCCACAATTTTTTTTACTGCTTCTGGTGTACCAGATATGACTACCTGTTCTTTGCTGTTATCGTTAGCCAGAACAACATTATCAGTTTCAGCTAAAGCAGCATTTAATTCCGAACGATTAAACTTCATTAATGCAGCCATTTTTCCACCAGCAGCATTGTCCATTAATTCCGCTCTTTTTTTTACTAATCTTAATCCTGATTCAAAATCAAACACCTTGGCTGCATATAAAGCCACATATTCACCAAGGCTGTGACCTGCAACTAATTGAGGTAGACCTATTTTTTTCGCCAATAGATCTACCAAGATTGATTCAACAACGTATAGGCATGGCTGAGTATAAAGAGTCCTAGCCAGAGTAGATTCGTCTCCCTGACAAATATCTAATACAGACCAACCTAATATTTTTTCTGCAATCTCAAACTTATATTTTGCACCTGGAAGATCTTGGAAATCTGCGCCCATTCCTACTGACTGAGAACCTTGTCCTGGAAATACCCATGCTGTCTTTGTCATTTATTAAAGCTATATATTTTTGTGTACTTAAAACTGCTTATGTTATAAAAAGCGAACTTGTAAAATATTTTAATGTTTTGTTGCTAAACAGCTATGGGGCAATTATCCCACTCTGCTTGTTGGTTTGTCGATATTCTCATACCAAATCATGATGATTGTTCTGAGTAAGTTACAGGACGTAGGTTTTGAGTGATTTATTCAAAAGGTAATAAAAGGTCTGAGATACTGCCTAAGTGTTTACTCTAGTAAGTTGAGTTTCTATGATGCGATTCAGCCAACTTTTGAGATATTGATGATTAGCAATTCGTTGTTCTGGATCTTTCGTATCTAAAGGATGAGGTGCTAGCCCTTGAATTGCAGCAGTAGTGACACAAAACATTGATTTTTGAAAGCTCTGACAGATTTGAACTCTAATATCTCCTTCTCCACGGGGGCTTTGGCGATAAAGCTGATACAGATACTCAGGTAAAAAATGTCTCATGTCTTGCATCAGCAAAGTAGGAGGGATTCCTGCACCGCCAATGGGCAAAGGATCTGCAAATAATGCTCCATAGTTGAACATACCGAGATCGTAAGAAATTTCATAAGCCTGGGCATTGTAAGATACCGTACCTGGGAAAGGAGTGCCTCTAAAGAAAATCGCCTCTATATAAGGAACACCTGTATCGGCTAAAAAAGTTAGTCCTGCTGATTTGGGGATAATATCATACTTTTGACCACGAACTTTTACCGTATAAGTAATTGGTCGAGTGGCATCGGCAACCAAACCATTGAGAATAAATTGTACCACATCAGGAATAGATTTAATCTCACCGCGATCATAGCTATCAGATAATTCTAAGAAAATATCGCTCATTACTCGCCAGAATTGCCCCAAACCACTGTAGTAAGCCATTTGACGCATTTGTTCAGGCAAAAAGTCTTTAAATGCTTGATGGAGAATTAGCATTAAAGGATTATATTTGTAGTAAGCTTTGATTAATTTTTCAGCTTGAGCCGTAAATTCTGGAGTATCAAGATAGGCATCTAAACCACCGCCACCATGCCAAAACATAGACTTCATACAATATTCTGCGTACTCATAATTGATGCGCCTGTGCCAAAGAAACTTAGCAACCTTCTCCGTATTTACCTCCCCATTAAAATATTTGAATAGGGGAAACAACTTCAAAAATTGGGTATTGGCGATATAGCAGAGATTAATAGAATAAGCATCAAGAACTATGCCGTAACTTTTGAGGATACCAACAACCTCAATCAAATTTTGAGGAGAATCATCAAGCAAAGCATTTCCTTGTTCTAATCTAGTAATATACTCGTCTACCAAACGAGACTTAGAACGTTTAACAGAAGTACTAACCATAACTATCTAATAAATTGTTTGATTTAAATCAGTGATTGGGTTTTTAAAATCGAAGCTTAACCGCCTGTTAAAAGAGCAACAGCCTGTACTTCGCTCCAGTGAGTTACCCAATCTGGCTTGATACCAAAGGCAATAATTAGCAATAGTAAAACAAAAGCAGGAGCGTGTTCTTTCCATTGCACAGGAGGTATATTTGTCAAACCAACGGTAAGGCGACCAAAAAAGACTTTGTTAATTACTAGCAAAAAGTAAACTGCCGTTAAGCCTGTCCCCACTAAACATAGAAGGGTAGGAATGGGGAAGATAGGAAAACTGCCTCTAAACACTAGAAATTCTGAGATAAAGCCCACCATTCCTGGTAAACCAGAGCTTGCCATTACTCCTAGGATCATTAACCCGCCAGTAACGGGCAGACCTTTTTCGGGGTTTAGTAAACCTCTTAAGACATCTACATCCCTTGAACCAGTTTTTTTGTAAACCATGCCGACAAGTAGGAAAAGAAAAGCAGAAATCAGTCCATGACTTACCATCTGAAATACTGCTGCGCTCATGCTCAAACGGGTAGTAGCGGTTGCTGCCAAGAGGATATATGCCATGTGAGCAATCGAAGAGTACGCTACTACTTTTTTCATATCTTTTTGAGCGATCGCACAGGAAGCTCCATATAAAGCACTAATCCCCGCTAAATAGGCTAACCAAGGAGCAAGATACACCCAACCTTCTAAAAATAAACCTATTCCAAAACGCAACAGAGCATATGTACCCAGCTTTAGCAGTACCCCAGCCAGCAGCACAGATATAGGAGTAGATGCTTCTACGTGGGCATCGGGTAGCCAGGTATGAAAAGGAAAAATAGGAATTTTAATAAATACGCCAATTAAAAGTGGTGCTAGCAATATTAATTGGCTGTTCAAGGGGAGAGTATGCGATCGCAATATGAGATAATCAAAGCTGGTTTCGCCAGTCAACCATACCAAACCCAAAAATGAAGCCAGCACTAAAATTCCCGATAAAGCCGTGTAAAGCAAAAACTTCATGGCTGCATAACCCCTTCTTGCCCCCCCCCAAATAGCAATCAGGAAGTAGAGGGGTACAATCTCTAACTCATAAAACAAGAAAAACAGCAGTAAATCTTGAGCCAAGAATGCACCCGTTGCCCCACCATTGAGCAGAAACAGCATTGCATAATATAATTTGGGTCTTTGAATTGCAGGGCTAGTAATAAAAATAGCGATCAAAGTCAAAAGGCTATTAAGCAGCACCAAAGGAAAAGAAAGACCGTCAATTCCCAGATGATAATTTAAACCAATCCATTCAATCCAAGGTGTGTCTTCGGCAAACTGTAAACCTGACTGCTGAAAATTAAATTGAAGACCCAAGACCATATTTAAAATTAAAATACTGACTGCCGTAATTATGGCAATGCTACGAATATTTTTGTCTTTGATTGGAGTAAAGCCAATTATGGCTGCGCTCAAAAAAGGAATGAGGATTAAAGCACTGAGCATAATTTTAACGATCTTCGGAAAAACCGATTAATCTAAATGTTTTTAAAAATTGATCTTTATTAAATTGACTTCATCACTACATAATCGATGACCAATAATTAGTCACTATTGACCACTGACCGTTAAGCATTGACCACAACATCAGCCCAATGCCGATCACAATCGTGGCAAGATAAAACTGAGATTGTCCAGTAGTGTTGTATTTTAGGGCATTACTGCCAAAAATCGTGGCGATACTGACTAAATTAACTGCACCATCAACTATGTAGCGATCTACCCAAGAGGTAAATTTAGCTACAGTAGAAACGGCTGCAATTACTGTCACTTCGTAAAGCTTATCTATATAAAAATCATAAGCCAGCAGATCTTGGAAAAATCGCAGGGTAAAATTGCTAGATCTTGCCCAAGCTTTACGTACTTTCATGGTTGAAGCAATTACACAGCCCAATAGACCAGAAGCAATGAGCAACGGTACGGCATATTGATTGATTAATTCTGGCTGTTCAAGATTTAAAGGTCGATTGGGACTTAACCATAGAGGCCACTCTAAAGGCGCAAAACTAGTCAGAATAGTAACCACTATCAAAGCCACCATAGGTACTGCCATTTGCCAGGGAACTTCAGGCGCGCGACGAGTTTTAACCTGCGGTTTGCCCAGAAAAATAACTCGGAACAAACGGGTTAGATTAATAGCTGACAAAGTATTAACAAACATTACAACTAGTAATAACCACCAGTCTACATCCCAAGCTCCACTAAACCAGCGTTGATAAGTCCAGAACATACCCAAAGGGGCAAAACCAATTAATCCTGCTGCTCCTGCTAAAAAAGATAAGCTAGTTGCAGGCATTCTCGACCATAAGCCACCCATCTCCGTGACGTTTTGATTGCTAGTAGTCAGAATGACTGACCCCGCACTCATAAATAGCAGGGCTTTGGAGACGGCATGGCAAAACAAGAGCAAAAAAGCAATGTCAACCTGTCTTAAGCCCACCGCAATAAAGACCAAACCCATATAGGCACTAGTAGAATGGGATAAAGCTCTTTTAATATCAATTTGAGCGATCGCCATTAAAGATGTGCCAAGTGCCGTAACCGTGCCAATAAGAATTAAGGCAGAAGCAGAAACTGGTGAAAGAGTTGTTGCTGGTTCTAACTTGATTAAAACATAAGCTCCCGCTGAAACTACAATAGAATTACGCATTATGCCCGCAGGATTTGGTCCTTCCATAGCTTCATCTAGCCAAAGATTGAGGGGAAACTGAGCGCATTTACCAATGGGTCCTGCAATCAAAGCCAAGCCTAGAAAGGCAGCCACGGTTGAATCTAGCTGATTCCCTTCTACCCAAGTATCCAACTGAGAAAAACTTAGTCCTTCTCCGTAAGTAGAAAGAGCTACTATGCCCATCAACAGTACAATATCTCCTACTCTTTTGGTCAAAAAGGCATCCCTAGCAGCAGTCACCACTAAAGGTTGGGCATACCAAAAACCGACTAAAAGATAGGTGGAAAGGGTTAAAGCTTCCAAAAGACAATAGCTCAACAGCAAACCATCACTAATAGCTAATCCTGCTAATGCTGCTTCAAAGAAGCCCATCAAGCCGAAAAAGCGGGCCAAAGACCAGTCTTTTTCCATATAACCCAAGGCGTAAACCTGCACCAAAAGACTAATACCCGTTACTAGTTCTAAAGCTCCAAAACTAACGGGAGATATTTCAATTGATAAAGTTAAATCTAAATCGGCAACTTGCAACCAATGAAGAACAAACTGTTGAGCCTCAGTTTTCCAAATAAGATTAAAAATTAATGAGCTATGAATAAATCCTACCAGAGTCATCAAAATATTGAAGTAGGCTGCTGGGCGGGGTCCTGTTTTGCGAATAATTCCCAAAGACCAAGGTAGGCTTAAAACTGCCCCTACTAGGCTATACAAGGGAATTATCCAGGAATTTTCCAATAAAAATTCTGTCATCAAAACTGTCTAACGAATATACAACGCCAAATTTATAGTTATTAAGTATTTTTTATTAGCTAACTTTTAGCTACATCAACAGTGATTTAATACTTTTGTCAAACTTTAATCTTATCAGCTATCATGCTCCCAAATACTATTTAAATTTGCTATGAATGAGAGTAATTGAGTTACGGTTGATTAGCAAATACTCAAACTCTTCAAGTTATAGAGCCATGTACCTGCCGTTGGCGAGATAACCGTCAAAGCAAGAAAATAATTTATTCTCTATTCATGAGCTTACTTTTTTAGCAAATAAGGCTTATTTAAATTTAAAAGTTTGTTTGGGCAAAACTTTGTTTGGCTAAATACAAGACTAACTATTTACTAAGTATTTATACTCTAATTTTAGTTGTTTAACGATAAAAGCTTGCCTGATTAGGTTTTTGTGACTATTTCTTGAAGTTACATTTATAAACGAGTCCTAAACGGTCTAATAACAGATATTATAAAAAGTAAATTGCTTACCAGTACAAAGGACTATTGGCAATCTCAGACAGCCGTTTTTTAAACAGACATTAATTATCATGAACAATCAAATTAAAAAATATAATCATGTTTTATGTTGTCAAAGGAGTCACGGTTATTTATGCTTGTTTATGGATGGGTAAATTAATCAACACAAGTTTTTCTAAATGTGCCTACTTAGTCAGAGCGGTGTAAACAATTCTGAAGCATAAATTTAGAGAAATTTCAGAAATTCATATTCAATATGAGCTAGAAAATAAGTTTAATCATTGCCATCAAGCCTGTAATAGCAATAACAGCTATAGGGAAGTAGGTCGTTATGTCTTGTTTTTGTGTTCACCCAGTTTTTATATTTGGTTTGAAAAGAAAAAGATAGAAAATGCCTATCGCAGTAGGAATGGTTGATACTTTTTTCAGTCTCAGTCCAAAAAACAGTCAGAGATTATCCCGATTGGCAAAAGCCTAGCCATAGGCATCTTGCTCTTGCAAAGACGGACGCACATGGCAAAGCGCCTTCTCTGACCGTTGGTTAATTAAACACAATTGGTGATTCCTTGGCAACAATACTAAGGTCAATCCCAAACTATAAAGGAGTAAAAATTATGTCAATTGCAGTTGGAATGATTGAAACACTAGGTTTTCCTGCGGTAGTAGAAGCAGCAGACGCCATGGTAAAAGCAGCCCGTGTCACTTTAGTCGGCTACGAAAAAATTGGTACAGGTCGTGTAACCGTAATTGTACGAGGAGACGTATCGGAAGTTCAGGCTTCTGTTGCTGCGGGTACAGAAAACGTAACTAGAGTCAATGGTGGACAGGTTCTTTCTACCCATATCATTGCTCGACCTCACGAAAACCTAGAGTATGTTCTACCTATTCGTTATACAGAAGAAGTAGAACAGTTTCGCACCTATTAAATAGTAACTACGAGCCAAAAAGCGATCGGATCGCGCCACGGCTGGTATTTATTAATCAATCAATAAACAAAGCGGTCGGGCTTACACCCAATCAATAGATCGCCAACTAACTAATTTCAGGAGTAAAAATATGTCAATTGCAGTCGGAATGATCGAAACACTAGGGTTTCCTGCGGTAGTAGAAGCAGCAGATGCCATGGTCAAAGCAGCCCGTGTCACTCTAGTAGGATACGAAAAAATTGGTACAGGTCGCGTAACCGTAATCGTGCGGGGAGATGTATCAGAAGTTCAAGCTTCTGTATCCGCGGGAACAGAAAACGTTGCCAGAGTCAATGGTGGACAGGTTCTTTCTACCCATATCATTGCTCGTCCTCACGAAAACTTAGAGTATGTTCTACCTATTCGCTATACAGAGGCTGTAGAACAGTTTCGTGAAAGCGTAAATCCTCGTCCTCTGAGAAGACCATAGATTAATTTAGGCAGTATGGTATGCAGATAGCCCAAGTTCGTGGCACAGTAGTTAGCACTCATAAAGCTCCTAGCATGAGAGGGATTAAGTTGCTTCTGGTTCAATATATAGATGAAGAAGGGCAGCTTTTACCTCAATATGAAGTGGCAGGAGACTTGATTGGTGCTGGTGTGAATGAATGGGTTCTGGTAAGTCGAGGTAGCGCGGCTCGTATTGAGGCTGGTCAAGAATCCAAACCACTTGATGCCACAATTGTCGGCATCATAGATACGGTCAATGTAGACCGCAATGCTCTCTATAGTAAAAAAGAGGCTGAACGCCTGTTGTAAGATTTAAATCCACAGCAGGAAGTGACCGCGCAAAGGCGGTCAGCGCAGCGCGAAAAGCCGTTGCGGGGGTTCCCCCCGTTGAGGCTATTGAGCAAGAAGACACCGCCTTTTTAAGGCGATGTACCGCTGAGTTTGGATTATTAGAGAAGATAGCGGAGTTAGTTTAGGAGGAATAAAAGTAATGGCAGTCCGCACAAAAGCGGCTCCCCCCACCCCCTGGTCGGATGACCTAGCGTCACCACGAGTAGATAAAAGTGCTTACGTACACTCTTTCTCCAGGTTGATCGGAGATGTGAGGATAGGAGCAAACGTATTTGTTGCCCCAGGAAGCTCAATCAGAGCCGACGAAGGAACACCTTTTTACATTGGTGCAAGCACTAACATTCAAGACGGTGTGGTAATTCATGGCTTGGAAAAAGGTCGGGTAGCTGGTGACGATGGTAATAAATATTCTGTCTGGATTGGTAAGAACACCTGCATCACTCACATGGCGTTGATCCATGGACCTGCCTACATTGGCGATGAGTGCTTCATTGGTTTTCGCTCGACGGTTTTCAATGCCAAGGTCGGAGACGGCTGCATTGTGATGATGCACGCTTTGATTCAGGATGTGGAAATTCCCCCAGGGACATATATTCCTTCTGGCGCGGTAATTGTCAATCAGCAGCAGGCTGAACGCTTACCTAATGTTATCGAGAGCGATCGCTCTTTTGCTAACCATGTTGTCGAAGTTAACGAAGCACTTTTAGCTGGTTATCGGTGTGCCGATGATGATGCCTGTATCAACCCCAAAGTGAAACAAGCTGGCAAACGTAGAGAAGCAGATAAAAATCTGGCTTCTAACGTCAATAATGAAAATGATTATATAAAATCAGTAGGGAATATGAGTTTAAGTTCAGATATTAGTACAAGAGTGCGATCGCTTCTGGCGCAAGGCTGTATCATCAGCACTGAACACGCTAACAGTCGTCGTTTTAAAACTAAATCATGGCTAACTGGCGAGAAAATTGAAAGCCGTAACGAAGGTCATGTAATGGCTGAATTGGATTCTGTACTTCGTCAATACCAGGGAGAGTACGTTAGGGTAATTGGCGTAGACCCCAGAGCCAATAAAAGAGTAGTGGAGATGGTTGTTCAGCGACCAGGCGATACTCCAGGTGAAGGAAAAGTTAGAAATGTTGCCAATCATAATCGAGGTCGCAACCGCAGTGGCAGAAATCGCTCTAGCCATAGTACCAATGGTAGTGGTAGCCTCAACGGTGATGCTTCTCAACAGATCAACAGCTTGGTTTCCCAAGGCTGTAACATTGGTATCGAGCGTGCCAGCAAACGTCGTTTTAAAACCAAATCCTGGCTAACGGTTGGGCAAGTTGCAGGTTCTGGCAATAAGGTATTTGATGCCATTGAGAAAACTATGGCGGAATATCCCAATGAATATGTTCGCATTGTTGCTGCTGATAACCATGTCAAGAGAAGAATGGCTGAAATAATTGTGCAGCGTCCTGGAGAAACTCCTGTACAGTCTTCTAGAAGTTCTTCTGGCTCTAACTATAGCAATGGTAATGGTGGTAGAAGTAGTTACAGCAGTAACGGTAGTAACAGTAGTTTGGATTCAGAGGTAGTTCAAGAAATTCGCTCTTTGTTGGCTGCTGGTTATCAAATCGGCTCAGAACACGCCGACAAACGACGTTTTAGAAGCCAATCTTGGAAAAGCTGTTCTCCCATTGAAAGTAAGCGCGAATCAGAAGTAGTAGCAGCTTTAGAAGACTGTTTGGCTGAACACAGAGGTGAATATGTCCGTATGTTGGGCATTGATTCTCAAGCTAAACGCAGAGTTGCTGAAACTATCATCCAAAGACCTGGTGATAATCCTCAAGCCAAAAGCGAAGCTAATGGCAACAGAAACGGTAATAGTAATGTCAAGGATCGAGGCTACTTTGTAGCTGACTACACCAACGACAATAGTAAAAATAATCGTCCTGCTCACTACAACGACTTCAGCCAAAAACTTCTTAGTAACGAAGCTGTTCAAGAAGTACGCTCTTTGCTAGCTGCTGGCTATAAAATTGCCACAGAACACGCCGACAAAAGGCGTTTTAAAACCAAATCTTGGAAAAGCTGCGCTCCTATGGATAGTCGCAATGAGTTGGATGTAGTTGCTTCTTTAAACGTTTGTTTAGCCGAACACAATGGTGAGTACGTCCGTTTGTTGGGAATCGATCCTAAAAGCAAAAGAAGAGTGGCAGAAACCATTATTCAACGTCCGTAAGTTAGCACTATAGAGGTTGCGTCCATTCTCTATTGGACAAAAGAGCAGTTGTTTATCTCCTACATTGGCGAGAAAATAGCTGTTCTTGCGCCCATAATCAAAATACTACCCAATGATTTATTTACCACCACCGCAACCTGTTTTAAATAAGGACATACGCATTAGCGGTGATGTTGAAATTCACCCTACTGCTTCCTTGGCACCAGGAGTTATCTTACAAGCTGCTCCTGAGTGTCGGATTGTTATTGGTGCAGATGCTTGCGTTGGGATGGGGGCAATTATCAATGCCTGTCAGGGTTCAATTGAAATTGGCAATGGTGCTATTTTAGGTTCTGGAGTTTTAATAATTGGTGCTAGCAAAATTGGCAATAATGCCTGTATTGGTACTTCTAGCACAATTTTTCAAGAAGATGTTGAGGCAATGAAGGTAATTGAGCCTGGTTCAATTATTGGTGATCTGTCTCGTAAGGTGAGCTTAAGCGAGAATCAGAAGAAATCTAACTCTCAAGGCAATAGCAAAAATAGCTATGGAGCGAATGGTTCTAATCATACAAATCAACCCAAGCAGACGGTAAGCCAAGATTTTTGGCAAGATAATTCTGCTGCTTCATCCACTCAAGAAGTAGATCGAATAGAAACATCGGTTGAACTTGCTGCCAAGCCAAACAAAGCTCCTGTTGTTGGACAGGTTTATGTTAACGAACTTTTAGTAACCTTATTTCCTCACAGTAAAGGTTTGAATTCTAATTCTGGTAACTCAAGTTAGTAAAATAGTTGAGTCAATTTTTCTTGATTAATTGAGTTTAAAATTAGTCGGTAGTAAGTATTTTCTCTTATGTATACCTGATCTAGTTAATTGTTGTTTAAATTTAACAGTACTATTTTTTTCAAAAATATCACTAAAGCAATAGCTTGAACGCTATTTTTAAGCTCGACACAATTTTTACTTGATGTCGATTTCATATTTTAGGAATTGTCTATTATTTTTTATTAAGGGCAAATATTGTTTTAAAAATATAGCTCTAAACCACCTCTTGCAGAGCTTAACAGATTTAAACCAACAATCATAATAAGTAAAAATGCTTAGTTAAAAATACTTTGGGGCGCGAATAAAAAGCAACAAACTAAGACAATAAAGAAAATGTTAATAATTCTTAATATTCTTAGCTCGCTTCTAAAAACTCATTAGTTTAATTAATCTAATCTAAAAAAGAATCAAATCAAAAACGAAGGTGAAATCCACAGAAAAGATTAATATCCGTGATATTCTAATAACATAAGAAATTGCGAAAAGAAGCAGCTAATTATGCTATCTGAAGCAACAATTTTTAAAGACCGCGGGATATCTTTCTACTGATTTTTGTTAACGGTAATAGAGTCTGTAAGACAAGTGACTCTATAGGAAAGTAAAAATTAAGCGTTTTATTTATGGAGGAATGACCAAACATGGCAACTAAGACAGGTGCTGGATTTAAGGCTGGTGTACAAGACTATCGCCTAACCTATTACACCCCAGACTACACTCCCAAGGATACAGACCTTTTGGCTTGTTTCCGTATGACCCCTCAGCCTGGTGTTCCAGCAGAAGAATGTGCTGCTGCGGTAGCTGCTGAATCTTCCACTGGTACTTGGACAACAGTATGGACAGATGGTTTAACCGATCTCGATCGCTACAAAGGTCGTTGTTATGAAGTTGAACCTGTTCCTGGCGAAGACAATCAGTATTTCTGTTTTGTCGCTTATCCTATGGACTTGTTTGAAGAGGGTTCTGTAACTAACATTCTTACTTCTTTAGTAGGTAACGTATTTGGTTTCAAAGCCCTGCGTGCATTGCGTCTAGAGGATCTGCGGATTCCTGTAGCTTTGATGAAAACTTTCCAAGGACCTCCTCACGGTATCACTGTTGAAAGAGACTTGTTAAACAAGTATGGTCGTCCTTTACTAGGTTGCACAATCAAACCTAAATTAGGTCTATCTGCTAAAAACTACGGTCGTGCGGTTTATGAGTGTCTGCGTGGTGGTCTAGATTTCACCAAAGATGACGAGAACATTAACTCTCAGCCTTTTATGCGTTGGCGCGATCGCTTTTTGTTTGTGCAAGAAGCAATTGAAAAATCTCAGGCAGAAACTAACGAAGTTAAAGGTCACTACCTTAACGTAACTGCTGCCACTTGCGAAGACATGATGGAGCGTGCTGAATTCGCTAAAGAAATTGGTACTCCTATTGTTATGCACGATTTCTTAACTGGTGGTTTTACTGCTAACACTACTTTAGCCAAATGGTGTCGCAAGAACGGTTTACTGCTGCATATTCACCGTGCCATGCACGCTGTAATTGACCGTCAAAAAAATCATGGTATTCACTTCCGCGTACTAGCTAAATGTCTACGTATGTCTGGTGGTGACCACCTTCACTCAGGTACAGTTGTCGGTAAACTTGAGGGTGAGCGAGACATCACTTTGGGCTTTGTTGACCAAATGCGTGAAGACTATGTAGAAGAAGACCGCTCACGGGGTAACTTCTTTACTCAAGATTGGGCTTCTATGCCTGGGGTAATGCCTGTTGCTTCTGGTGGTATCCATGTCTGGCATATGCCTGCGCTAGTAGAAATCTTTGGTGACGATTCTTGTCTCCAGTTTGGTGGTGGTACTTTAGGACACCCTTGGGGTAATGCTCCTGGTGCAGCTGCTAACCGCGTTGCTTTAGAAGCTTGCGTTCAAGCTCGTAACGAAGGACGTAGCCTAGCTCGCGAAGGTAACGACGTTATCCGCGAAGCTTGCCGTTGGAGTCCTGAACTTGCGGCAGCCTGTGAACTTTGGAAAGAAATCAAGTTCGAGTTTGAGGCTGTAGATACTCTTTAAAGAGCGCGAATAGTTATTTGTGAACAGCTAACAGTTAAGTCTGGGGTTAAAAATAAGGAATTGATAACAATCTCTTATCTTTATATCTCAGACTAACTGTACCTAATTAAATGCAAGCAAAAGAAATTGCAAAAGATACAGCAAAGATAGTTCAAAATTATCTTACTTATAAAGCGGTGATGCTAATTATTGAACAATTAGCCGAAACCAATCCAGGAGAAGCGATTTGGTTGAGACAATACTCTTCGGGGGGCAAATTGCGAGATGCAGAAGTCTACATCGACGAAATAATGTCTGAACCGCGAGGAAAAGAGCTTGCCCTGCGGATAATGACCGTTCGAGCCACTATAGCAGAGCAAACTTTAGAGTTTATTCCTGAAATGGTTACTTCAAAGGTAAAGCAAGATAATTTGGCTCATCGTCGTCATCTTTTGGAACGTCTTACCCAAACGTCAGATGAAGCGTTAAATCAAGATGCTTCTGAGGCAACGGAACAAACCGAAGATTCTGATTAGAACATACATACGAAAAAAGAAAACATGAAAACTTATCCTAAAGAGCGTCGTTACGAAACCCTTTCTTTTTTACCTCCTTTAACCGATCAGCAAATTGCTAAACAAATCGATCAGATGATCGATCAAGGTTATATTCCTGGTGTAGAGTTTGAGAAAAATCCTACTCCTAAGCTGCACCACTGGACACTATGGAAGCTACCCTTATTTGATGCTCGTAGCTCTCAAGATGTACTAAACGAAGTACGTGAATGTCGTTCTGAATATTCCGACTGTTATATTCGCGTTGTTGGTTTTGACAATATCAAACAGTGTCAAACTGTTAGCTTTATTGTTTACAAGCCTAATAGTCAAAACAGCCGTTTCTAAGCATTGGTATAGCTTAGTTGCTTAATTTGAACAATTGCTTTTGCTAAGTTCAAATTTATGGTCAATATCTTAAAGGATGATGAAGGAGAACAATTTCTTTCGTCACCCTCTTTTTTTATGAGTACGGGTGAATTAACGTCTTTTTATGAAACTCAGGTTATAAAAGAAGTAATTTAAAAAACAACTTTAAAAGCTAATAAGTAAGTAGGTGTAATTAAATATAAAATGGCTTTGATAGAGGTCAGAGGTTAGGGGTCAGAGGTCAGGGCAAGAAGTTAGTGTTGGTATCTTATAAATGATTTCGCCCACCTACTTAGCTTTAAACTAATTAATTTGAACCAAAGCAATTTACATCAGGCATACTAAATGAATGTTCAACGTTGGATTGCCAGAAGAGAACCTAACTGGAAGCGTTTAGATAATCTATTGCAACTAGCAGAAACCAAAGGAATAAAGTCTTTATCAGCATTAGAAATTAAAGATTTAGCCAGCCTGTATCGTTCTGTCTCAGCAGACTTAGCCAGAGCGAGAACAAATAAAGTAGGACAAATTCTTACTCAAGATCTACAAAAACTTACCTCCCGTGGCTATAATCAGATTTACCAAGGGTCAAAACGTCAGGAGTGGCAACAGGTAAAAGAATTTTATCTTTGGGGATTTCCGCAGATCGTACAAAAAACTTGGCAGTATATTGCGATCGCCACTGGCATATTTTTCCTCACAAGTATAATTGCCTGGTGGTATGCCTGGAACGATCCAACCTTTATTGCAATTACCGTACCTGAGCATTTAATTAAAAAAGTGCAAGAAGATGGCGAACTTTGGATGGGTTCGATTGTAGGAGTTGAACCTTTAGCCTCTAGCAGCATTGCTATTAATAACCTTTCTGTTTCCTTTGCGGCGATCGCTGGCGGAATTACTGCAGGACTGTATACCATTTTTATCATGGCATCTAACGGTCTGTCCATCGGTGCAGTAGCGACCCTAGTAAGCAAAAATAATTTAGCATACCCTTTTTGGGCGTTTGTTTTTCCTCACGGTTCACTAGAATTACCTGCTATCTTTTTAGCTGGAGGCGCAGGATTACTAATCGGCAAAGCCATGATTTTCCCTGAAAAGTATCGCCGTATTGATGCTCTCAAGTCAAACAGCACCAAAGCTGCACAGTTATTATTTGGCATCATTCCTATGCTAATTATTGCAGGAACAATTGAAGGTTTTTTCTCGCCTAGTCCTGTAATTCCAAGTCCAATTAAGTATTTAACAGGGATAAGTTTGTTTTTACTATTGGCTTTGTACTGTTGTCGCCACAAAAAGTCAGAAGTCAGAAAACCCAGTCGACACGGACTCCTAAACGAACGGAGCCTGCTGTGACCGTTGGTCAATAATTGAAGTTGAGGAAGAGGGTGCATTTAAGTCTTGCCAGTGATTAAAGTCTACATTTTGTAAGTTTTCACTTTGAAGATGATTTAATGTTTTGATAAAATCTTTGATACCTTGAAACTTCCTATACACTGAGGCAAAGCGTATATAGGCTACTTCATTTTCGTAGCGCAAATTTTCTAAAACTAATTCTCCTATTTCACTACTGCTAAATTCTTTGCCTGAATTTTGCTGAAGTTTAGCTTCAATACCGTCAACAATTGCCTCCACTTTTTGGTAGGAGATGGTGGTTTTTTCACAGGCTCTTAATATGCCTCGTAGTAACTTAGCACGGTCAAAAGATTCACGACTACTATCCCTTTTGATGACCGTAATCGGTACTAACTCAATTCTTTCATAAGTTGTAAACCGCTGTTTACAGTCTAAGCATTCTCGGCGACGGCGAATGCTTTGTCCACTTTCGGTAGAACGAGACTCTAAGACTCGGCTTTCTGTATGTTGGCAGTTAGGACAATGCATGGAGAAATGAAGAATTAAATTATAGTTACGATCGATTGCTAATATAAACAGCAAATCTGAGCCGTTTGTTATATCATAGTCTGTCTCACAACAGACATTAACAAAAAAAGACTCAGAAATAGAAAAATCTTAAAAGTATTTAACTTACCTTAAGCAATTTATTTTTCGATACGGGGTGGTTCACGGAAAGCGATCGCAAAAAAGAGAACTGAGATCGCCATAGCTAAAACCAAAATGTATGCAACAGCTTCCATATTTAAATTCCTAAAACTTATTTACTAGTATTTTACCAACAAATTCAACTGAAGTTCTGAATTTTTCAAAGTCTTTATGACAACTTGCGTTAGAGAAACAGCTTTTGAGAAACTTCTCTCTAACACAAATTGAAATTTGAAGTTCTGAATTATCAGCTAAATCTAAGCTTCCTGTTTGGTGCGAGTAGATTTATCACCCACTTTCTGATAGAAACCCCATTCTACTTGTTCTTCTTCAAGCTCAGGGTCAACACCAGCAAATACGTCTCTGTACAGTGTACGAGAACCATGCCAAATATGACCAAAGAAGAAGAATAAAGCAAATACAGCGTGTCCGAAAGTAAACCAACCACGAGGACTAGTACGGAATACACCGTCAGAACCTAGTGTTTCGGTATCAAAGACAAAAGCTTCACCTAGCTGTGCTTTGCGGGCATATTTCTTAACGGTTGCAGGATCGTCAAAAGTTTGACCATCTAAAGCACCACCGTAGAAAGCAACGCTAACGCCACTTTGCTCAACGCTAAGTTTAGACTCTGCACGACGGAAAGGAATATCGGCTCTGACAACGCCATCCGCGTCAGTCAAGACAACAGGGAATGTTTCAAAGAAGTTAGGCATACGACGAACGTTTAGCTCACGACCTTCGCTATCAGTAAAGACAGCGTGTCCCAACCATTCTTGAGCAATACCATCTCCACTATCCATGGAGCCTGTACGGAACAAACCACCTTTAGCAGGACTGTTGCCTACATAGTCATAAAAAGCTAATTTCTCAGGAATTTTAGACCATGCTTCCGAACGAGTTAAACCATCATCTAAGCTAGTTTCTACTCGACGTTGGATTTCTTGTTGGAAATATCCCTGATCCCACTGATAGCGAGTAGGCCCGAATAATTCAATGGGAGTTGTGGCATTTCCATACCACATTGTGCCTGTAACCACGAAAGCTGCAAAGAAGACCGCAGCAATACTGCTAGAAAGTACAGTTTCGATGTTCCCCATCCGCAAAGCCTTATAAAGTCTTTCGGGAGGTCGAACGCTGAGGTGGAAAAGTCCGGCAATAATACCCACAATGCCCGCTGCAATGTGGTGAGCTACCACACCACCAGGATTGAAGGGGTTGAATCCTCCTGGTCCCCATTCAGGTGCTACTGGTTGAACATGACCAGTTACCCCAAAAGCGTCTGAAACCCACATTCCTGGACCCCATAAACCTGTGAGGTGGAATGCACCAAAACCAAAGCAAAGTAGACCAGATAAGAATAAATGGATACCAAACATTTTGGGTAAATCCAAAGCTGGTTGACCAGTACGCTGATCTACGAATAGCTCCAAATCCCAATATACCCAGTGCCATACTGCTGCTAAGAACAGTAAACCAGATAAAATGATGTGAGCGATCGCTACTCCTTCAAAAGACCAAATTCCAGCACTTGCGCCAGTTTCACCAGTGACACTCCAGCCACCCCAAGATGTGTCAACACCCAAACGAGCCATAAAAGGTAATACATACATACCTTGTCGCCACATTGGGTTTAATACAGCATCACTAGGATCAAAAGTTGCTAGCTCAAACAGAGCCATAGAACCTGCCCAACCAGCTACTAATGCAGTGTGCATCAGGTGAACAGAGATTAGCCTTCCTGGATCATTCAGGACGACTGTATGTACTCGATACCAAGGTAGTCCCATAGACTACGCTCCTCCTATGATTTAAATAATTTGTTTAGTGTGACCAAATATTTTTAGTCAACTGATACACCATCATTTTATTTAGTGGCGTTAATAGTTGACTATTATTTTGTAATCTGTATTTATGGCTCAAACCCTACGACTGCCCAGTAAAATCAGACTTTGCCGATCATAAAATGAGCTTAGGCAAGGATGACTTGAAAATACTATTTATTTAAAGAAGTGTAACTATTGTTAGAACCTATTGCAAGATATATCGACTATTATCGATAAATGTTAATGTATGTTACAAAATGACAACGACTTGATTCTTAGTGGATATAGCTTTAATTATTGCCAGAGGAATTGAAGATTGAGTCAGAACTAGCTAACATATCGATCACCTGTTCAGCACCGATCAAACGTCTGAGTACTACTTGCCCAATGATGGATGCAGTTTGAGTATTCGCCTGAGGTTTGATTTCGATCATCAATACAGCATCTTCAACTGCATAAAGCCATAAAACTTCATCTTGCTGATGAATACCACAGTCAAGGCGTTTAATTTCGGGCTTGCGTCCCCAGCTAGATTGATCCCACAGTCCACCAAATTCCCAGACTCGATCGTAAGTCCATCCCTCACTCAGAAAAAAATATTTCACAGTGCCAATAGATAGTTATTTGTTTAATAAAATAATTACATAGCGATCGCCAATACATAATGATAAAACTCATCAAACTGACGATACCCCATCGACTCATAAAGATTTTGAGCAATTTTATTAGTTACTTCTGTAGCCAGGATAATACGAATTGCGTTCGTGGCAATAGCATAATCTTTCGCAGCATCCATTAAAGCTTTAGCGATGCCCTGTTTTCTCGCTTGGGGAAGTACAAATAAATCATTTAAGACCCAGACTCGCTGCATCGAAACGGAAGACCAAGAAGGAAAGAGTTGGGTATAGCCGAGGGGGTTACTATCTTCAGTAGCCAGTAAAATAACTGAATCTTGCTGCTGCAACCTTGCTGTTATAAATTCTTTTGCCTGTTCCAAATCAGAGTTCTGCCGATAAAAACCCCGATATTGGTCGAAGAGAAGAACCATATCGTCTAATTGTTCTATCGAGGCTTGAGATATCTCCATTTATCTTGACCAGTGTAAATTCGAGAAGATCGTGGTTGCCGTTATTAATTCGTTAACTGAATAAATAAAGTGAATAGCTAATAGCTATTCACCGATAAATCAGCGAAGTTACCTAGTAGCCTAGTAGCTTACACTTTCTCTTCAGGAAAAGTTTCGTTAAACTCTTCAATTAGCTCGTCTAGTTCTTCTAGTGCTTGGTCTACGTCTATACGCAGAGTTCCCAAACTTGGTCTTTCCAACAGTTCTACTAAAGAATCCCGTTTTGCAGCCATTTGAGCAATCTTAGCTTTAATATCGATTTTGTCCATAATTTTATTTCTATCAAGTATCCTCTAGCTCTAGAATAGACAATATTGATAAATATAAACAAATTTTTAATTATGTTGCGAAAAATACCCTTGGCTGCTGTAGGTTTAACTGTAGGAGGGATTTTAACTATTGTTGGTTTTTATGCCTATGCCGTGGGCATGAATACTCTTAATTTAGCGGGGTTCTTTTATGGTATTCCTTTGCTATTAGGTGGTTTGGCTCTTAAAGCATCGGAACTAAAACCAGTACCCTACACCGTTGAAACGAGTCCCGAAGTCAAAGAATTGCGATCGCAGGCAACCATAACTCAAGAACAGTTACGCAAAGATGTAACCCGCTATCGCTACGGGCAAGAAGCTCATTTAGATGAATCTTTAGGCAAATTTGGTTTAAGCCCTACGGATGAAGAAAGACCAATCCTAGTTGGGCTTCAAGAGCAATCAAGGGATGGTGCATATACTTTGGTGATGGAATTTTATTCACCTTTTTTCTCTTTGGAAGAATGGGAAAAGAGACATGACAAAATTGAGAAGTTTTTTGGTCCTGATATTAATTTAGAAATCACTGAAGGCGAAGAATCTAAAATTGATTTGGCTTTGATTAAGTCTTGAAAGATGACATGACCTTCATTGATGGTGGGCAACTTCTTTTTTCCAAAAGTATCTAATCATTTCATTAAATTTTGATTTTGCCCACCCTACGAAGATGCGACCGCCTGTACTGAAAAAAAAATAAAATGTTGACCAACGGTCAGAGCAGGCTTCGTCCGTTTAGGGCGGAGTAATCTCTGATTTGCGATCGCTAAATATGATTTAATTAAAATATTAACTTCATAATGAGAGTGGTCGGATACAAATTTTGGTGTTAATCTTCCCATTATAAAAATAATTTTACCATTAAAGCGATCGCCACACAAACCCCAAATTTAAAAATTTTCGCGCTGGATCAAATCAACTTAAAAGTTTTAGTTAGAGTAGCCTTCATCTGGAAGCAAATTAGCTTGGTGTGCTGCTGCGACAGCAAGGCGATCGCATCTTTCGTTTTCGGGTATGCCTGCATGAGCTTTTACCCAGACAAATTGAACATCGTGTATTTTGCAGAGATCGAGTAATTCCTGCCACAAATCGGGGTTTTTAGCCATTTCTTTAGCATTTCTGCGCCAGCCGTTAGCCTGCCATTTTTTTGCCCAGCCTTTGATTACGGCATCGACAATATATTTGGAGTCACTATGCAGCTTGACTTTAGAGTTAGGTTCAAGAGATCTCAAAGCGGCGATCGCGCCCATCATTTCCATACGGTTGTTAGTAGTGAGTTTATAGCCACCTGAAATTTCCTCACGGCGATCGCCATCTATAATTACTGCGCCATAGCCTCCCTTCCCAGGATTGCCAGTACAAGCACCATCGGTATAAATTATGATGGTTTCTCCTGAAGTAGATCTAGATGATTTTGGTTTGAGATTTATAGTCAGCTTAGAAGATTTTACAGTTTGGGGTTGAAGAGATTTGATATAGTCTAAAACATCAGGTAACAAGGATTCAGGAAGAACTTCAATTTCTGTCGTAATTTGGTGCTTATAATCCATTGCTAACAAGCGTGATTTTACGCCTTACATGATAGTTTATTTGCAAAGTTTTCGGTCTTGTGGATTACTCGTAGATAATCTTTAATCTAATTTGAGACGAATATTAGTACGAACAAATGTCAAAAAATAGTAGGATTTCTGTTTGAACGTTCATGTAAGAGACGAGAAGACTGGGAGACTGAGAGAGGGTTTAACGGTTTGTTTTCTAGTTTAAAAAGATGCAGTTTAAATGCACGTTAACTTATACAAAGCAAAACTCTTCCTCAGACATAACATAGTCTTTAAAAGAGTTAATCGTTAATATTTGTGTTCTGTACAAAAACCGATGCAAATATCAGCTTTTCTTACAAAACTCTTAATTGCTCTTCAAATTGGGATATTTTTCGGCGAAGTAGTTACCAATAAAGGTGTTGACGAAGGATAATACTACAGGGGCAATCAAGAAAGCGAGCAAGCCGTATACTTGAAATCCTGGTACAAATAGAGAAGCCAACCAAAAACACAAGCCGTTAATTACCAAAGTAAATGCGCCCAAGGTCAAAAGATTAATTGGCAAAGATAGTATTGATAATACTGGTCTGACACCACTGTTAACTGCACCAATAACTAATGCTGCTACCATCGCTGCTGGGAAGTTGGCTAAATTGACCCCAGGGAAAATGATATCGACTACCAAAAGACTTAAGGCTGTGGCTAAAAGAGTTAAAAGTGTTCCTAACATATTTATTTTCTCCTGTATATATATTGCTACTATTATTTGCTTTTTAAGTGTATATTCTCGTGTAAACTTATTATTTAATATTTCTAGATGTTTTTGTATCTCTTAAAAGATAGATTTTTACGGGTTTTTACAAGTAGATATAATCGACCTAACCTCAATACTTCTGTCTGAAGATAGAAGATATATAGAGAAATATTTGCAATTCTAAGTAGTAGGAATAGATTTATCTAATAATTACCTTTAAAAATCATGAAACTTTTAAAAATTATTGCTAGCATTGCCTTGCCTCCATTGGGAGTCTTCTTGACAGTTGGCGTTAGTTCAGCTTTGTTGATTAATGTTCTCTTGACACTGTTGGGTTATGTTCCAGGCATTATTCATGCACTATGGATTTATTCCAAGCAGTCTGAACGTGAAGTTAACGTTTAAATTAGGATAATAGATTATAAGCTGTCAAGCATTTGATTTGTCTGTTGAGGTTGACGGGGAGACGAGGGGACACGGAGACGGAGAGAGGGTTTGATGGTTTGTTGCCTAATTCAAAAATATACAGTACGCCTGGTGTGAATTAAATTTTAGTAAGCTGAGGAGGATTGAAAAGTCAAAACATCAATCTCAAAATGACGACGCAAGAAAAGCCGCAAAGTATGAGAGGTCATTTTGAGTGCCATTTGAGTAGCCAAGCCAACAACAGTCTTGTTGAGTAATCGTTCTGGATTACGAC
>JBBSPC010000034.1:0-34930 GCA_038259125.1 Chroococcales cyanobacterium
CAACGAAAGAATAAGGTTTTTAAGGATCGCGATCGCTATATTTGTTCAATTAGCCCTTTCAAAACGTCTAATCTTTGTCAAGGTAGACTAGCTCTAACGTTTTTGTGGTAAAGCTTTGAATCTCCTTTGTCGCCCCCTCAGTCTTTTTTATCTACAGTAGCTACATAATATGATAACCATTGAAGAAGCTTTGCATTTAGTTGATAACGCTATTAATCCCGAAAAGCTAAACTCGGTACAGGAGCTTATTTTAACTCAATGCTGGTCTGGCAAAACTTATCAAGAAATTGCTGATGCTTCAGGATACGATCCTGACTATATTAGGGTAGTTGGTTCTAGACTTTGGCAGCTTCTATCATACTCTTTTGGAGAAAAGATTACTAAAAATAACTTTCGCTCAATTTTACGACAGCAAGTTGGCAAGCTAGAAGAGAAAGACAGCACCAAAGGATATATTACAGCCTTAGAACTACCTCAAACTCCTGTTCCCCTAGATTCTGCCTTATATGTTCAGCGTCCTCCCACAGAGGAGCAAGCTTATGAAGAAATTGTCAAACCAGGAGCCTTAATTAGAATTAAAGCTGCTAAACATATGGGAAAAACTTCTCTGGTGATGAGGATTCTAGCTCATGCACAGTCTCGTGGTTATCACACCGTTAGATTAAATTTTTTACAGGCAGAAGATAGTGTAATTGACAATTTAGAACGTTTATTGCGTTGGTTTTGTGCCAATATTAGCCTTCAGCTAGGTATAAGATCCATGCTCAACGATTACTGGGATGAGGATTTGGGTTTTAAAGTTAGCTGTACTACCTACCTACAGGGATATATTTTGAGTCAACTAGATAGCCCTTTGGTAGTTGCTTTAGATGAAGTTCACCGTCTTTTTCGCTATCCTCAAGTTGCTCAGGAATTTTTGCCTTTATTACGCTTTTGGCACGAAGAGGCTAATAATGTCCCCGTATGGCAAAGGTTTCGCCTGATTGTTACCCATTCTACAGAAATTTGTGTTTCTCTTCATCTTAATCAATCACCCTTCAATGTTGGGTTAGCTCTTAAGCTGAGTGAATTTAATTGGGAACAAGTACAAGAATTAGCCAAACGCTACGGTTTAGATAGCATTAAGCCTCCTTTACTTCCAGAACAACTTAAGTCTTTAAGGCAAATTGTGGATGGTCATCCTTATTTACTCAATTTGGCTTTTTGTCATTTGGTGACTCAAAATAACGACATAGAGAAACTAATTGCAGAAGCTACAACCGATACAGGAATTTATCGAGGTCATTTACGAGGTCATTTAGCTGCTTTGGGAAAACATCCTGAGTTAGCTACAGCTTATAAACAGGTGGTTCAATCTGATGAGGCAGTAATCTTAAACCCGATCGCTGCTTATGAGTTAGAAAGTATGGGTCTGGTAAAATTAAAGGGAAATGAGACTAGTCCTCTATGTGAATTATATCGTCTTTATTTCCGCGATCGCCTTCAAGATATTTTCTAAGTTGCTACCAAGAGCAAAGCAATACTAGTGAGTTCTAAAAAAAATTGTAAATATTATTTTCTAGGCTATGGCTAGCGTTAAGATATTATTGTGATTGATATTTTTTCTCAAAGCTACCTAATTTAATTTGCATCAAAAATTGGCTAAAGCAAGAAAAAGTATTCTGTAGCTAACGAACTGCTGCCCTAATTTAGTTTATTTTATGAATAATCAAACTTACGAAGTTGTTATCATCGGTGGTGGTATTTGTGGCACAGCTTTGCTATATACCCTAAGCAACTATACCAATATTAAGAATATTGCTTTAATCGAAAAGGAATCTGATATCGCTTTAGTTAATTCTTATACTAATAGTAATAGCCAAACTCTCCACTTTGGCGATATTGAAACTAACTATACTTTAGCCAAAGCTAAGAAGGTTAATGCTGGAGCCAGCTTGGTTAAAAACTATTTATTAAAAAACGATAGCCAGCAGGATATTTATACCAAATATCATAAAATGGTCTTAGGAGTTGGTCTAGATCAGTGCCAAAAATTAAGAGATAGATATCAAGAGTTTAAACAGCTTTTTCCTGATTTAAGATTATTGAATCAGGCAGATATAGCAGCCAAAGAACCAAAAGTTTTGGAAAAAAGGTCTACAGAAGAAGAAATTATAGCTTTATTTACCAATGAAGGTTATACAGTAGACTTTAATCTTTTGGCTCGCTCTTTTGTAGTTAATTCTCAGCCCAAATTAGACAAGAATATTAGCCTGTTGTTAAATACTAAAGTCAAGCAAATAGTTAAGAAAAACGATCTATATCAAATCAAAATTGCCAAAGATAAAATTATTGAAGCAAAAACTGTTGCCATAGCAGCAGGGGCGCATAGCCTATTATTTGCCAAATGCTTGGGTTATGGTCTAAATTACGCTTTGCTTAGTGTGGCGGGAAGTTTTTACTTTGCACCTGGGCTGCTTAATGGTAAAGTCTATACTGTCCAGCGCAAAAAGCTTCCTTTTGCAGCAATTCACGGCGATCCTGAAGTACATAATAGCGCGATCGCCCGTTTTGGACCAACAGCAAAAGTATTACCGATGTTAGAACGCCACAATTACTCTAGCATACTAGAATATTTTCAAACTGCGGGCTTAAGCGTCAAAGCAATTATCAGCTTTTTAAAAATATTAGCCGATCCAATAATTCTTAACTATATTGCCCTCAATTTTATTTATGATTTTCCAATTATTGGCAAGAGACTATTTATTAAAGAAGTAAAGAAAATAATTCCCGCAATTAAGCTAAATGATCTTAGTTATGCTAAAGGATATGGTGGCGTTAGACCACAGGTAGTAAATCTTAATACTCACGCTTTAGAAATGGGAGAAGCCAAAATTATTGGCGATAAAATCATCTTTAACATTACTCCTTCCCCTGGAGCTTCTACCTGCTTGCAAAATGCCTTAGAAGATACAGAGAGAATAGTTGACTTTTTAGCTGAAAGCTATCAGTTCGATCGCCAACGGTTTTTAACAGATTTGACTTCCAACCCAGCGATCGCTTAAATATTAATCTTAAGGGTAAACTTAAGATATAAAAAATACTCAGTATTTTTATTCAATAAATATGTTATTATTCTAACAATATAAACCTTAATTTGTTTGCAACCCTCTGAAACTATTAAGGGGAATTAAGCGAATTATAGTGATAGAAGATTATCTGTCAGATCGAGCCTTAATTCTGTTCCCTCAATTAATTTGACCTCGCAATGAGGGTAGATAAATTAATCTAGCCTCGTTGTTTTTTGCCAATATTTATTTAAGCTAAATTAGACTTAGTTTTGTATGTATTTGATGCAGCTCAATTAATATAGCCAACTTTCATATCTCAAGATCTCCAACACCATGATTGAATATAAAAGGCAGAAAACTAAGTATTTATAAATTTAATGTGTCGATTATTAGGCTATTTAGGTTCATCGATTCAGTTAGACCGTATATTAATTCAGCCTCAGCATTCTTTAATTGTCCAAAGCTATCAACCCTATGAAATGACTGCGGGGTTGTTAAATGCCGATGGTTTTGGCATGGGTTGGTACAATCGGACAAAACAAAATCAACCATACATTTATAAAAACATCTTACCTATTTGGAATGATGCTAATTTACCCCAGCTGGCAAACTACATCGAATCTAAATGTTATTTAGGATATGTGCGTAGTGCGACTTCTAATCTTTCGGTAGATATGATAAATTGTCAGCCCTTTTCGCATCAAAATCTTTTGTTTGTTCACAATGGCTTTATCGATCATTTTCGTAAAACCCTTTACCGCCCTATCCGCAATAGCCTAGACGATTTTGCTTATCAACGTATTGAAGGCACTACAGATTCTGAACATATTTTTGCTTTGGTAGTTAATGAGCTAAACAATGATCAAAACACTACTCTTCAACAGGCTTTAACTAATACTATTACTCATCTAGCAAAACTAGCTCAACCAGATGAAATATACTTTTCTGCCAACATAGTTTTGAGTAATGGCAAAGAATTAGCAGCCTGTCGCTATTCTAACCGTAAGGCTAGTCCTAGCTTATACTATATAAAAAACGATTCAGTTTATGCAGAAGCAGTAATTATCGCCTCAGAGCCTATGTTTGAGGGTAATTGGATTAGCTGCCCAGAACACAGCATTATTGGTGTAGGAGAAAACCTTGAAATTAGCCTCAATTCCCTTTCATAAGCAACCTATCGCTACAGAACTATACCAAACTCGCCAGAATACTTTAGATCTGCTGTCCATAATCGATCATTCTTTCTTTTCCCATCAGGCTCATCCAGAGTTTAGCCCTATTGGCTGGCACTTTGGTCATATAGCTTTTACTGAAGCCTACTGGATTTTAGAATACCTTGGCGGATACGCTCCTCTATTTCCTGAGTATCAACGTTTATTCTCTGCCGATGGACTACCAAAACAAGAGCGTCAGCATTTACCTGGGATCAAGGTTATTACAGACTATTTGCAGATCGTAAGAGGTAAAGTATTTAACTATTTAAAAATTGCTCCCGTAGCCAAACAAGAGCGTCTTTGGCGGTGGTTAATCCAACACGAAAGCCAACACAGCGAGACTATTACCTTTATTTGGCAACTGCATCAGCAAACCCACGACTTGCGCCACAACATAATTAATTTTGGTCACTTAACCTCCCAATTTGGCTCTCAAAGCTTGACTAACGAGATGGCTAAATTAGACGCAATGGTCAAAGTTGAAGCAGGAGAGTTTGTCATGGGTAGTAACGCTATTCAAGCTCTAGACAATGAATGTCCTGCTCATCTGGTATATCTAAATGACTACTGGATCGATCGCTATCCTGTAACCTGTGGACAATACTACCAGTTCATAGCTGCGGGAGGATATCAAAAATGCCATTATTGGAGCGACAAAGGTTGGCAATGGCTACAGCAAAACCCCGTTTCTCAGCCTTTATTTTGGTCAGACAACCTAGATTGGATCGATCATCCTGTATGTGGGATTAGCTATTACGAAGCCGAAGCCTATGCCAAATTCAAGCACAAAAGACTACCTACAGAGGCAGAATGGGAAAAAGCAGCAACAGGAGCATCTTTCAACTCGAATCATTACCGTTTAATTGGACATACTAGCTCAGTAGATGCTTATCCAGATTCAAGCAAATATGGCTGCCGAGATATGCTGGGTAATGTTTGGGAGTGGACAGCTTCTTGGTTTGCTGCCTATCCAGACTTTAGTAATTATCCTTATCCTCATTATTCAGAAGTTTATTTTGACAATCAACACCGAGTATTGCGGGGCGGCAGTTGGGCTACTAATAATTCAGTGCTAAGAACTACTTTTCGTAATTGGTATTATCCAGAGGTAAGACAGATTTTTGCTGGATTTAGATGTGTCACAGATCAACAACTAAAGCCTGTTGTAACCTGAAAAAAGTTAACAAGCAGAAAGGAAAATGGATCGAGCAAAATAGCAAATGATTATTCAATAATTCGCTTATTCAGTATAGTTAGAAGGATCTAGTTTATAGCGATCGCTATTGGTTAGTTATGCGATCGCCAACCATAATTTCTCAGCGCGCTTGGGGTCACTCATTTTAGTTTGATGCCAGCCGAAACCACCGCGTTTAATATCTTTGAACAAGCATTCAATCCAACTACGCATACTATACCAAGAGATTTGAGCTGGTTGTGGACTCAAACTGCTCAGCATTAGCCAAGGGTCAGCATAACCTTCATCCCATCTCTGCCCCTAAAGTACAGTCAACGAATTAGTTTTAAAACACCTAACTTGACCATTCCAGGTCTGACCAACCTCAATTATTAGCGTCGAAAGTGGCATCAATGTTTGATGGTTTGATGCTTGATAATATCCTCGATGATTAATTCTCATCAAAGGATGCCAACCCAATTTCACGATCGCTTCATAAAACCATTTGGCATACAAACCCCGATCCTCAAATCTTAAAATCATACCCTTATAAGGTCTCCCCGTCTCCCCGTCACAGCAGTTAGATTAAATG
Organism: Chroococcales cyanobacterium; assembly: GCA_038259125.1. GTDB lineage: Bacteria > Cyanobacteriota > Cyanobacteriia > Cyanobacteriales > Xenococcaceae > Waterburya. Next base: position 6,031 of record JBBSPC010000034.1, read on the forward strand.
CGTAACGTCAGTTACCAAAAATTTCCTGGTCAATTGTATTTACCGAGGCAACTACTTTAGCTGTTGTAATTTGGCTTAACTTAGTTATAAATTCTTCCCCCACATCTCCTGATGCTAAGTTGCAACCATACAGTGAAAGCTTGGGCGAAATATCTAAGTTGAGGAGCTTAGGATCGATAAACCAGCTTTGAAGCTCTAAACCATATTGAATTAGAGTGTTTATGCTCAATTCACTATTTCCCAAATATAGGCATCCTGGGTAACCTTGAGCAACAATATAGACCTCTTGAGAATTGCTAGTTACTAGTATTTGAGTTATTGCTTTGATTCCATCGGTTTGGGAGCCGATGAGAATAGCTCTAGCTTCTGGTATAACCTTTTGTACCAAAGTATCATAGTTGGGAACTCCCGAATCTATAAAAACTATAGCTCTATTGTCTTCGTTTTTAAATGGTATTCTGTTATTCTGAAACAGATGAATTAAAAAAGACATAATAAATAACTTGCCTGAATTAAATTTATGCTGCCTAAATTGTTCGCAATCGACGAATGATTGCTAAAAATTTCTTCGGACTAATATTTTGAACAATTAGCAACTTATTAAAAAGATTACACTTTTTTGAATTGTAGAAGTTCAGGCAAGACTCTTCTTGATTAAAACTTTAATAAGATTCAGCTATTTGTGAAGTGAAGATAAAGAAAAAATATTTTAGTCATTGAATTAATTATGAGCGATCGCTTGTTACACGATCAAGGCGATCGCTATCTTGATGCGCATTCCCTTGCGAAGCACCCTCGACAGTTTCTTTAAGCGGGGGAACCCCGCCAACGAACTGTCTCGCAAAAGCGTTGCGGAGGTTCCCCCCGTTGAGCAAACTGAGGAAAGACCCCGCGTCGGCGTAAGACGCAAGGGAATGCTTTTCGATGTCGAACCCTTTAGGGGGTCGCATCGCTTTTTTATTAAGTAGCTTTTGACTCATTTAAAAGAGCCTGAACTTCATTTGTTTTTATGCGTGCGCCCAAACTAGTAACTATCTTCGAGGAAGCCAAGGAAGCTAAACGCCCCGCTTCTGTATAGCTCATGCCGTTAGTAATACCATATAAAAATGCCCCTGCATACATATCTCCTGCACCAACAGTATCGATCGCCTTGACAGGAAAAGGAGCAATTTCGATTAACCGATCGCCATCAAAGATAATTGAACCTGATGCACCGCGAGTAATAGCAAAACCTTTAGCCAAAGTTTTAAGATAGTCAACCGCAACCTCAAAATCTTCAGTATCCGCCATCAACATCGCTTCGCCCTCGTTGGCAAAAAGGAAATCAACCCCCGAACCAATTATTTCTAACAAGCCTGGCTTAAAGAATTTCACCATGTTTAAATCAGCTAAGGTAACAGCCACCTTGTTTCCCGCAGCTTGAGCAATTTCTTTAGCTTTGATCGCTGCCTTTTTGCTGCTTTCTCCACTAACCAAATAACCTTCAATGTAAGTATATTCGGCATTTTTAATCGCCTCTGGCATTAATTCCCCATCACTAAACTCGCCTGAAATACCCAGAAAAGTATTCATAGTGCGATCGGCATCGGGGGTAACAAACACCAAACATTTGCCTGTCACTCCTGATTCAGCAGTCTGATTTTCTAAATTAGTAGCGACTCCGCAATCAATTAAATCTTGGGTATAAAAGTTTCCTGGTTCATCATTAGCAACCTTGCAAGAATAAAAAGATTTACCGCCAAATTGACTTACCGCGATCAGGGTATTGGCTGCTGAACCTCCGCAAGAACGTTTTTGAGAGTATTCAGCTAAGTTACTAACTATTTTGTCCTGACTATCTTGATCTAATAAAGTCATGACACCTTTTTCTATGCCCAGATTTTGTAGTGCTTCGACTGATATCTCAAACTCAATATCCAATAAAGCATTACCAAGAGCGTACACATCGTATTTTGTCATAACTTAACTTACCTCAGTGGATATATAAACTCGATCCAATCTAACTTATTAGTTTTTAAGCCTTGGCATATATAATAAACGCTTAGTGTGAATTAGCGGTGAGACCCCCTAAAGGGTTCAACAGTTTGCTCAACGGGGGGAACCCCCGCAACGCAACTGTCTCACCGCGTCGCCGTTAGGCGCAAGACAAAGGCGCACTTCCGCATGTATGCTCATCAAGACGCTTCGCTCTAATTTATTAGTTTTTAGCTCTTAGCTTCGTAAAACTGTCGAGCATAAAACCTAGCATAGGCACCATTTTTATTTAGCAATTCTTGATGATTTCCCGTTTCCACTATTTGTCCTTTTTCTAATACCAAAATTCGATCTGCACGTCGTACTGTAGCTAAACGATGAGCAATTACAAACACAGTGCGATCCTGCATAATTCTTTCTAAGGCTTCTTGTACCAATGCTTCAGATTCTGAATCTAATGCCGAAGTTGCTTCATCTAAGATTAAAATGCGAGGATTAAGTAAAATAGCACGAGCGATCGCAATTCTTTGCCGTTGTCCCCCCGATAGGTTCACTCCCCTTTCGCCTACATAAGTAAAGTAACCCTGGGATAGTTCACTAATAAATTGATGAGCATTAGCAATCTTGGCAGCAGCTTCAATATCTTTTAAATCGAAATTGGTTTTGCCAAAGGCAATATTTTGGGCAATAGTACCAGAAAACAAAGTGTTTTCTTGAGGAACAATGCCTATTTGTTGACGCAGGCTTTTGAGGGTAACATCTTGAATATTTACGCCATCAACCAGTATTTCTCCGCTATCAACATTATAAAAGCGAGGTAGTAAATTAACTAAAGTAGATTTACCCGCCCCAGAAGAACCAACTAGAGCAATAGTTTCTCCAGGATAAGCCAGCAAACTTAAGTTATTAATTACGTTCGTACCTTTTTTATAGCTAAAGCTTACGGCACTATATTCAACTTTACCCGTCACTGCCTGTAAAGCGATCGCCTTTTGTTTTTCAATTACGGCAGGCTGAATTGCTAATAATTCAAATATTTTATCTGCTGATGCCTGTCCTTCTTTAAATTTATTGTAGTTACTTGTAGTGTGAGTAATGGGGTCAATCAATAATGCTACTCCTGTAATGTAGCTAACAAAGTCTTTTCCCGTAAGATGACCCAGAGAAATTTGCCAACCTCCCAAGAAGAAGATAAACACCACGCTCATTACTAACAAAAAACCTACCACCACAAACTGAAAGGCTTTGGCTTTCTCTGCCTGATATTTAGCTTGCCAATTAGCTTCTGCTTCATGACTAAAACGTTGTAGTTCATAATTTTCGGCTGCAAAAGCCTGGACTAAACGAATCCCCCCCAATACTTCGGTTAATAAAGCAGACAGATTGGAGATACGGTTTTGGCTACGCCGTGAATACTGTAAGAGTTTTTCACCAAACGCACCAATAATCAGCCCCATTACAGGAGCTAATACCAGTGTAGCCAGGGTCAATTGCCAATTAAGCCAAAGCATATAGCTTAGAACTACAATCAACTGCAAAATACAGGGAATAAAATCATGAAAAAATTGATTTACAACCTCGCCGATGCGATCTATATCTTCTGTGAGACGATAAGTTAAATCTCCTGTTTTTGCCACTTCAAAATAATTTAAACTCAGCTTTTGCAGATGACTATAAACAAACTTGCGCAAATCCAAAGCGATACTTAAGGCAGCTTTTGCCATCAAGGAATCTTGCCCGTATTGAGCAATACCCTGTAATAAAAAAACAAGCGCAACTAGTACCGCTAGCCTCGCAATACTGCTGGGATCTCCTTTGCCAATATATTGACTGACTTCTCCTGCCAGCCAGGCTTTAATTGGCCAAAAAACAGTAAAAATAAGAGTACAAATAAAAGCCAACAAGATAGTCTGACCTTGAGGGCGAATAAAAGGAATAAGCTGCCAGTAGCTAGAGCGATTTTTCAAGTCTATCTTGGGGGTTGAATAATAGTCATTAGTCTACACCAGCCCCTATCGCTGTCAATTTATTTCAGGCTGACAAACATAAATCGGCAAAATCGACAAAAAAAAGTGCGTTATGTTCAAACGCACCCTTCAAAATTGGTAAATAATAATGAATATCTAGTCTTAATTTTATTATTCCACAGCTTTCTGAGAATTAAGATTTGTTCATCTCATCTTGTTCAAATAGTAGCTGCCTTCATCTAAACTTTAAACAGACTCTAAAATAGCTTGATTTAAGCGAATAAACGGCTATTTTTCTAAATTTTCAACAAACGCTTACAGTGGAATGCTTTTTAAGACAAAGTACTACGTATTACTATTAACAATCCTATGGTCTGGAAAGATTTTAGCGCAAGTAGCTTGATAGAAGGACTATTTGTCGATTGCTATGCCGATATCCAATATTCTCAGATTCTAAAAATCAGATTTGTCAATCCAACGTAAAGCTAAGTATATTAACCCAACGAATAGAGCCAAACCTATTAAAATCGATCCAACTAAAATGTCGCCCGATTGAAGTACGCCTGTAAGCACAATCAAGTAAGGAATACTCAAAGCAGCTATAACTAAACCCAATTTTTTAGGAGTCCAGTTAATATCCTGTAGATTGGTTATGATTTTACCATTTTTGCCAAATTCTTCTGGAGGTTTAGCTTCTTGAGATCTGTTAAGCTTACCTTGCCTCAGCATTTTTGGAAGATGACGGTGATTATTATCTGGCATAGCCAATAAATCTTAATTAGTAAAAGTTGTCACCATAATAGTTCAAGACTATTAATTGAGCCAAAAAATTTCGCTTTTAAAATCAGCTTTATTTAGTTTTATTTACACTTGAACAGTCTCTAAAGCACAGATAGATAGATTTAGTTTCCTAATTCTTGTCAGAATTAGCCATACTTATAAACTAGATTTTTATCAATTATTTTATTTGCAGGATCAAAGCCAGATGGATACAGATGCGATCGCTTTAGCTAAAAAAATCCAAATGCAGTTTAAAATACTCAAGGAGCAGAAGCAATATGTTGATATTGCTAAATTGATTACTTATGCTTGGCAAGTAAACCCTAGTCATTTTAATCGCCAGATTTTTGGCTATCTTCCCGGTGTTTTTCGAGAGATTGAGCTTTTCCCTACTTCTCAGGCAATACAGCTAAAAGATGTGTATTTTGGCGAACCAGTGGTTTACAAAATCTATTATCCTCATCAACAAAAACTATATAATATTCCTTTTTTTTATATCTTCTGCTATCTCAAAGAAAATTCTGATAAATTAAATATTTATTTTCAAAGCGCACATCCGCAATATAAAAACTTTTCTCATAAAGATTATGATTTAAGTCAAGAAAAAGTCAATTTTGAAGGATGTGTGTCTGCCTTTAATAATGACGATATATCTATAATCAGCGTTAGTGATCCAGGGCAATTTGTCCCAGGACTAACCTCCAGCTATTATGTTGGTTCAGCAGATTTAAACTTTGTAGAATATATTGCTAAAGTACTAGAGACTATAGCTAATTTAGCAAACATTAATGCTAATAATATTTTACTGTTTGGTTCTTCTGCGGGAACGTTTGGCGCCTTACTTAGCAGTACCTATTTTCAGCAAAAAGTAAATGTATTGGCTGTCAATAGCCAAATATTTTTGCACTATAGAACATCGATGATGAAGCAGCTATTTAATATTGATAATAGACAAAAACTCTTAGATCAATTTGGTAAACAAATTTCTTGTGTCCAAAGATTTAAGCAAAAATTAAATAGCATTCCTAATCTTTATATTTTAGCCAACGTCAACGATAATTTATATCAACGTAATTTTAATTTTTATCGACTTTATATAGACAACTTTACTCATAAAGAAGTTAATAATCAGTCAGTTTTTGATAGTTATTATGGTGTAGACGGTCATGGTCGTCCTGAATCATCTTCTCTTAAAGCTAAAATTAAAATTGCCAGAGAAGTTCTGACTATGAACTCAACTAGAAAATGACTTTTATTGCCAATTAAACTCTATTTCTAGATATTCCTCCAACTGCCGATTATAAGGTGCAAAATAATCAACTAAAGTCTTTCTTAATTTAGAATCCACCTGATTATAAGAACCAGCATTAACTTTTGGATAATTTTCTAAGGGGCAATTGGGCAAACCCAAAAAATCAAATACTTGAGCCATATTACCTAAAGGATCGCTATAAAAGTCTTCACTTTTCAAAAATAAAAACTGTTTACGACCTAATATTTCTACCCAAGCTCTAATCTTATAAATATAAAGACTGCTCAAAATGTTGTCTGGATTATAATAACCAGTCTCAACAATTTCTGCCTCGCTAACCGTGGCTAACCTAGTTATTTCTTCGGAGATTGCCGTAGATAAGTCTTGGTTTGTCAAGCCCGTATTTAACTTATGATAATGCCAAGAAATTGCTCTATCAGCGGGGTTTCGCAGCAAAATAATAATTTTGGTCTGGGGAAAAGTATTTTTGATCCTTTGAGCCACTTGAGGAAATCGCAGATAGTTAGGAGTTGCTTCTCCTGTCAAAAAATCATCTTGATCGGTGATTGTGGGAAAATGAGCCAAATACCAGTCAATGCCTCGGTCAAAATTTTGCCAGTAAAAATCAATTTCTTTAGTATGGGATAATAAAATCTGGGGATGGCGACTAAGATAGAAATAAATCGAAGATGTTCCACTCTTTGATGCTCCAGCAATAATAAAGTCTGGACCACACTTTTTTGACTCCTGCCAGTTTAATTTAGCCAGATGAGGATAGGTTTGAATTGCTTTTTGATAAGAGCCTGTGCGATAACATTCTATTGCTTGGGAGACGAGGTTTTGTTGCGTTAAGACATCTCCCAGGTTTCCCCAAGCAATAGTTATGTCAGGATTCTCTGTAACTATCTGACGATAAAATTCGATTAAATCAGTTGATTTGTCTTTAGAGATGGGGGTGTACTGAAGAGCAATATAAGCATCTCTAAAATAAGGATCGAGTCTGAGCGACTTTTGATAATTAGTTATTGCCTTAGGAAAACGACTTTTAGCTCTAAACAATTTGGCTAACCCGAAATAGTCGATTGCCGTCACTTTTGGGTTGGCGGCTAAAGCTGCTTCATAGCTGGTAAAAGCTTCTGTTTCTATGGAATCGGCTTCAGCACTGTTTTGAATTGCTTTGGTGTAACAGGCTACAGCCAAATCGTATTGCTGCAAATAATGATAAATCTGACCTATGGCATTTAAAGCAATTGCAGAATTAGGGTTAAAAGACAGCATTTGGCGATAGACAGCACTTGCCTTGTTCCATTGCTGTTGATTTTGCCAAAGTAGCCCTAACTGATAATATGCCTCTTCGTAGTTGTCTTGAAGGGCGATCGCTTTTTGCCAACATTCTTCAGCCTGAGAATCTTTTTGCAGTTTGTGTAGAGTTAAACCCAAATGATAATAAATTTCCGAGTCGGACTTTAAATTTAGGGCTTGTTCAAAACGCTTTTGAGCTTGAACATATTCTTGCAGTTGATATAGTGCCAAACCCCAATGATAATAAACTTTAACTGACGGGTCGAATTTGGCTGCTTTTTGATAGTTTTTACTTGCCCAAAGCCATTTTTCTTGAGCAGCTAAAGCCTCTGCCAGGGCGAAGTAGTATCGAGCATCGTCAGGATTATTTCTAACTCCCAAACGGTATACTTCTAAGACAGGTTCGTATTTTTTTTGAGTAGCTAAAAGTTCACCTAAAGCCTGATATGCCTCAAAAAAATCTGTCTGGGAATCGATCGCACCACGGTAACAGGCGATCGCTTTATCTGGCACTTGAGCAGTTAAAGTCTGACCAAGCTGATAAAGTTGTTCGGGGGTAAAAGAATCGGCTTTTAATTTAAATAATTTAAATAAATGATGAGCAGCTTGGCGGTCGTTGCCTAATTGGTTCAGAGTCTTAGCCAGAGCGCGATGTAATCGGGGAGAATCAGGTTGCAGAGTCACTGCCTCTCGATAAGATTTTAGAGCCTTTTGCCACTGCTTTTGTTGAACATACAAATCTCCTAAATTAGCGCGCTCTTCTGCCGATTTAGGATTAGCGGTTATTTTTTGACGATATTGGGCGATCGCCTGCTGAATTTGCTCGACAGTTAATTGAGACAAAGAAAGTTCTTTCATTGGCAGTTGAAGAATGCTTAATAAATACTTTTTTTCACTTAAGTGGGTGGGATAGATTCATACATAAAATCAAAATAATCAAAATTTTAATTTAAAGTACTTTCTACTTACCTATAGTTTGCGGATAAACAATTGAAATGTTTGGGGAGATCGATAAACCTGTTGCCATTGATCTTTAACAGAGTTGAGAAATTGATCGATACCGGCTTTAGGGTTTTGTTGCGCATTATGAGGATTACGCCAGCCATAATAATTGAAAATGATAATTCCGCCTGATTTGACTAACTTCCAGGCGAGAATGGCATTTTTCTCCGTGTGTTGACTCAATTTATTGCGATCCTGAAGATTAATAAGGTCAAAACTATTAGGAGTACAGTCTGCTAATAATTTACAGGTATCTCCTTCTAAAAAAGTTACTTTTGATTCTGAACCAGATTTAGCGATGTTTTCTTTAAATGGAAGTTCAAACTTACTGTCAATACAGGTAAGCCTATCTGACTCGTGGACTAACATTGTATCTAGCATCCAACAAGAAGACATTCCCTGATAACAGCCTACTTCTAAGGCATTAACTCCTGGTGCGGTAATTAATGACTGTAAATGTTCTTCCCAGACAGAAATACGATAGCTGAAAATATCGAGAGTAAAAAAATAGTTATTGGCGACACACTGTTCCCAACCACGGTGTTTACAAGCCTGTTGGAAATTAGCTGCTGCTTCGGGTAATCTACCTTTTTCTCGCAGGGCATTACCCAAATGTCCATATACCCAGGGATATTCTTCCACTAGATTTAAAATAGCGTAGCAGGTAGAAATAGCTTCATCCCATTTTTGCAGCAGCAAAAAAGTTTTGACTAAATCTCGATAAGCCCAAGGGAAGTCTGGAGCATTTTTAATGGTTTGGCGAAAAGAGGTGATTGCCTCTTCAAAATACTGCTTTTGTAGATAAATAGTGCCTAGTTTGTATTGCGCTCTAGATTCTGTGGGCTGCACGCTTAAAATTTTCTCGTAGATAGCCTGAGCTCGATCTAACTGATGCTGCCGTTGATAAATATCTCCCAAATCATAAAAAGCAGCAATCAAGCCTTGATCTCCAGCGATCGCCTTTTCATAGCAGGCGATCGCTTCTTCTACTCTTCCTTTTTGTTCTAGGGCTTTGGCTAGCTTATAGTAACCACTATTATTGACCAAATTAGGATTAATTTTAATTGCTTGATACCAGCATTCCATTTCCGCATCTTTCCGCTGGAGGTAGCCATTGAGCTGCGCCAGAGATGAATATATACGGTCAGAATTGGGTACAAGTTCTAAAGCTTTTTCAAAAGAGGCTAAAGCAGCCTGCCAATTTTTTTCTAAAATATAAAGTTCTCCTAATTGGCAATATACCTCCCCAAGATTGGTTTGGGCTTCTAAAGCCAAGGAATGCCAAATAATAGCTCGATCAAATTCCCCCATACCCTGAAGCAAATTGCCGAGGTTCTTAAAGGCAGATTGCCATTGTTCCTGGTCGTTGTTATCTGTTTTTACTGTCTGTTCGCACTCGACAATTGCCTGAATTAAATAGCTAGAATCCACGGGTAAAATTTAGTTAATTGATTGGTTGTTTACTCCATCACCGACGGTCTATAAAATAGACTTCCAGGTCTTAGACTGTTTAATTATTGTCTATATATTCATTATTGTCCTACCTATTTTTATTATGGCTGGGAGATTTGCTGGGGTGGGGGTATTTTCCTACTGAATGTACTTTAAAATTTGCTTGAGAGCATCAATATTAACCAAAATGTCTTCGGTGAGGGCATTTTGATACATTAAGTTGCGCAAAGACAGACAATCAAAACTTTGTCCAACTAAATAATAATGCTCCAACTCTAACTGCTGACTAATCATCCAGTAATCAGTTCTCACATAGTTAGGCGAGAAAAGTTCAATAACCTTGGTATCGGGAGAACAAAAAACTAAATTAGTTAAACCCGAACCATGACTAGCAACAATGATTTCAGCATTAGCAAATACTGCAACCTGCTCTAAGACAGACATTTCTTCGAGGAATATAGTTTGAAAACCTTCACTGTAGAGCAGTTCGCTTACGTCTAATTCATTAACTAACTGTCTATTTTTTGCTTTTGCCCTGCTTATGTAAATTTTTTGCCCGATAGCAGTCTTTGATAAATTAATTTTGGGAATAAAAGCCTGACGTAAAAATTCAATTGTTCCTTGAGGAACCCAGTCCAGATAGCCTGGAAAAGAGGGAACAATCAATTCTGTAGCCTGAATATGATTATGGCGATCGCTTTCAAGGATTTTTGTTTCAGGAATACCCAAGATTTGTAAAGTTTCTTTTTGGTAGGGTTTTGCAATGCTATTAACCACAAACCAATCAATCTCCTCTAGCCCAATACCGCTGTTTTTGATTAGTTCTAGTCGCGGAATAATATCAAACATCCAATGATAATAAACATGACCAGCCAAACCAGACAGTAAAGCTACTTTTCCCTCTATTTTTTCTACGGGAGGAATGCTATCTTGTGTAAAAATATTGTGTTCGGCTCGTTCTTGATAAGGACATCCTGGTAAAAACCAAGGATAGTCTCTAGATAAATCTCCTAACAAATAGTTATCAGGAGTAATAACCGCCACGGCATTACAAATAATCCAAGAGTTTTTTTGTCCTGCAACCCAACTTCTACCTTCGGGAATGGTAACGACAAAGGGCAATTTAGCCTTAACTGGGTTTTTTGACCCAAAGAAACATTTATAAGCACCTTTATCAATCTGCAACGGTTTAAAGTGTGTAATTAGCTTTGCCATACAGCTATTGCAGTTGACTCCTCCGCAATCAGGATAAGCTGTCTGACCAGGAGCGTTAGTTTTAATTTTCTCTGGTTGTCTTGTGCCAGCTACTCTTTCAGGAGTGTAATCAGTATCTCCCCACAATACCTGAATGTAGCTAAACTTTTTCAACTGACAATCCCTCGCCCAGTCTTGAGTATAATGATAAATTTCCTTGGGCAGGGCAGATGACTGCTCTTCAATTGGAAATAAACCAGGCAAATTTTGCCAGCGAGTAGTGCAATCTATTTCTTGACTGAGGACGGCTTCATAATAATTTATCGCCTCTTTAGCATCTTGACTACGCTCTAAAATTTTACCTAACTGAAAGCAGATTTGCGGATGCTCTGGTTCAAGGCTTAAGCCAATCTGGTAAATAGCTACCGCAGCATCTAACTTTGTTTGCTTGGCAAGACAATTGCCAAGTTTTAGATATAGTTCTGCTTCTTTGGGTCTAATTTGTAAGGCTCGCTGATAGTAGACTTCTGCTTGATAAACACCCCCAAACTCAAATAGCACATCTCCCATATAGCTATAGGTTCGCCATAGATGATGATAGGCATCTGCTTTTTGATTATCTTGAAGAGCTTGCAGAAAGCGAGCGCAGGCTACTTTAGCTATTTCTAATAAATCTGCGGGTTCGGTTGCTAATATTCTTTGACAATAAGCAGTAACAAAATGAGGCTCAAGCTCAATTATTTGTCGCCAACAGTCTAAAGTAGTTTCCCAATTACCGAGCTGTAGCTGTAGGTCAGCATAGTTGCTTAAAGCCAGAACATTGGTTGGCTCTAATTTGGTCACCTTGAGAAAACACTCTATTGCTTGGGGATAATTACCTTGCTGTTGCCATAGCTTACCTAAATTATGGTGAGCTAAAGACATTTTTGGCTCTAAAGTGATAGCAGTTTGGAAACTACTATAGGCAAGCTTGTGCTGTTGATTAAACCAGTAAACTTGTCCTAAATTATTGTGCAAAGTTGCCCAAGTAGGGTCAATATAAAGCCCTTTTCTAAAAATAGAGATCGCCTGGTCATATTTCTTTTGTCTGGCAAAGGTGCTGCCCAAATTACTATATGCCCTGGTAAAATTGGGCTGAATGGCAATAACCTGCTCGTAGCTGGCGATCGCTGCCTCTAGTTCTCCTTTTTGATCGTAAAGGACTCCCAAGTTAAAATAAGCAGCAGCATAGTCAGGCTTGGCTTCAATGGCTTTACTATAGGCAGCGATCGCTTCGCTCCAGTTACCTGATTGGTGCAATACTACCGCCAGATTATATTTTAATTCTGCCCAATCAGGTTTAAAAACTAGAGCCTGTTCGTAATTCCAGGTCGCTTTTTGATAATTATTTTGCTTACTAAATAATAAACCCAACTCTGCGTATATTTCTGCTTGATCGACTGGGGTATCCAGCAATCTTTCATAAGCATCAATGGCTTCGGGTATTTTTCCTAGTTGGCTATAGGCTCTTGCCAAGTAGGGATAAAAGTTAATATCATCAGGATCGAGGGAGATCTCTTTTTGACAGATATTTACAACCTGCTCCCAATCTTGGTTAGCTAGAAAAGATTTAAGATTTTTGATTGAAGATTCGCCTCTTCTCATTGATGTTAACGGGAATGACCCAAACTCAAATTACAAAATGACCCAAATAATCTGACGATTCAATCTAGAGCGTGTCATCAACATGGCGATTGCACTTCGGTGCTTGGCTTTGCCGCCATCAATTAGATAAAAAGTACTATTTCCTCCCCAATAATGACACGCCCTAATTCAACAATAAGAATTATAAGTTACTCCATCTATAGGCATATCTACGTTGATTAAGCTTGGTTTAAGTACTCTTAACGAACGCGACAAAAACCTTTTAGATCTTTGATGAATATTGGATTTACCTACATTAGCCCATATTTTGCTAAATTTCATCTAATCTAAATTTTAAGCTGATTTTTTAAATACTAACTAATAGACCCACAACATTTTGTTGTGGGTCTATCAAGAGTAGTCTAAATTTTAAACGATGTTACTTAGAATAATTCCCAAGTATCATTTTCATTTGTAGCACCAGACCCAATATTTAGATCCTTGCCAATTTCAATAGCATCTTTTCCATCAATGGCGATCATACCTGTAGTTGCATCATAGACAACATTGGCATCGCTAGCGCCAAAGATTTTGATTTTATCAGCAAAACCACCAGCTTTAAAGTCAACGATTTTATCCATTGAATCGCCTGCAAATTCTTGGACAGCAAATTCAAATACATCGTTGCCAGTACCGCCTTTAAGTGTATCAGAACCCAAACCACCTCTGAGGGTGTCGTCTTCTGCGCCACCAATCAGAAAGTCGTCGCCAAGACCACCCTCAATAAGGTCGTTACCGTCGCCACCTCTAAAGATGTCGTCGCCATTACCACCCATGATAATATCGTCTCCGCCACCAGTGAACACTGCCGCATCACCTGCACCAGTGATAATGGTGTCCGCCAAATTACCGCCAATAATCCCTACTGAGGCATCGCCTTTAATTTCAATAAAATTTTCTGCGCCTTGCTGACCAACTACCTGCATTCCGCCGTCAGGATTCATCGATGACTGCACAAGTGCCGTATTTTCTGGTGAAACAATACTTGACATGATTAATTAATACTCCCTATTTGTAATGTTAACTTGACCTGAAAATGCCTTTTGTATTTAGGCAATAAAACCCTCGTTGTCTATGATAAATCATATTTAATTTATTGCTAGTGCTATAGAATATAAAAATTTTAATAAGAATATACTCTGTACTACACTATCTATTTTGTTTGTAGTTTTCAAAATCTCAACAACTTTTGTTTTTCAGATGGCAAAATAATGACAATGGTAACAAAGAAGCATAGTCCTCTCTATAAAATTAAATTACAAAAACTCTGATATTGGTTTTGATATAGGGAATACAGAAAATTAAACTGTAGAACAAAAGCTAAATTTTGCTTGTTTATCTAAGTATTAACTCCGAGGCAAAAAACTATATAGATTAATTAAGTGAATTAACGTATTTACTTTAATAAAGACAAAAAATAGAAGCATAAGTCAATAACATACAAAATATATAAAACAAAATATTATTCTAGTTTTGCTATAAAATTATTAAATTAATTTTGTATCTTTTAGTATTATTAAATTAATTTATCTAAAGTGCCTTGGTGGTATTCACTGATAAATTGTTTGAGTAGTAAAGATATTCAGCAAAATTACTAAATACAAAATCACAAACCACTTTATCGTCAGAAAGTTACAGCCTAATATGTAGAGAGTATGCCCAGACTGCCTTAATATAAATAGCTGAGATTAAAATCTAAATGATTCTAAATGATGGAATTTGCTAATGCTGAACCAACCGTCGGCGTAATTATTCCTGCTTATAATTGCGATCGCTATATTGCTCAAGCTATTGAAAGCGTTCTCCAGCAAGAAGGCTGTACCTATGAACTAATCGTTATTGATGATGGCTCAACTGATTCAACTGAGCAGATATTAAAGCCATACAGCGATCGCCTGCGCTATGTAAAACAGAAAAACCAAGGTGTAGCAGCAGCACGCAATCATGGTATTGCGATCGCTAAAGCCAATCTGATCGCCTTTCTTGATGCAGATGATTATTTTTTACCAGGAAAATTAGCATCTCAGGCAGAAATTTTAATCAAGCGTCCTGACCTAGGTATTGTCCATAGTGGCTGGCAAAGGGTAGATTCTAACGGTAACAAGCTATTGGATGTATGTCCTTGGGAGCAAATTCCTGAACTGGATTTGGAGAATTGGCTACGCTGGAAACCCGTGCTACCAAGCGCGATGATGTTTCGTCGAGAATGGCTTCAGTATGTTGGTGGTTTTGATCCTCGCTTTCCTCCCGCAGAAGATACCAATTTGGTTTTAAAACTGGCTTTAAAAGGCTGTAAAACTGCATGGTTACGTCAAATAACCGTGTGCTATCGTCAACACGAAGAAAGTGCTATGCACAAAGGCTTGCCCCAAGCTCGTTCTTTAATGGCAGTTACCAACGATTTTTTTGCTCAACCAAATCTACCTCCAGAAGTTAAACTAATGGAGCAGTCTATTCGCTACGGTACGTTAGTCTGGATTGCTTGGTATCTTCACTACACGGGGCATCCACTAGAAACAACCCAATATCTTAAACAGGCTTGGGAATATCGCTCTAATTCAGGTATAGAAACTATAGTTACCTGGGTTGAAAGCTTTGCCGAATTTTCCCGTAATTGGGGAGTGCAATTTAATGTTAGTAGCCTAACTAGTTCGAGAGAATGGCAGGAGCTAGTTCAATGGATCATGCAGACAACGAGTAAAATTGGATAAGAAACATCTTAAGGCTTCCTCTTTTAGAGAGAGCTATCAAATATCAAATATCCTAATTAGAGTATGCTCCTGTAGAGGTAGTTTTTCTTAAAATAAATCAGACTTATGACTATTGCTCGTACAATTTGTCTAGGGTTTCTCGCTCTGATTGCGATTGGAACTCTTCTGTTGATGATGCCCTTCGCTACCGTTACGGGAAATTGGAACAATTTTATTGTGGCTCTGTTTACCTCTACTTCTGCCGTCTGTGTCACAGGGTTGGCAATTGTAGATACTGGGACTGATTTTTCATTTTGGGGACAGTTAACTATTCTGCTTCTGATTCAAGTTGGTGGTTTAGGCTATATGACTATGACTACTTTTTTACTGCTGCTTTTAGGCAGAAAGTTTGACCTAAGGCAGAAATTTGCTATCCAAGAATCCTTTGATCGTCCTTTTTTGCATGGTAGCAGCAGTAATTTAATGCGTTCAATTATTGCCACCACGCTGATTTTTGAAATTAGTGGCATATTTATATTACTAACAGTTTTTGTTCCTGAACATGGTTGGTCAAAAGGTTTATGGTATTCTATTTTTCATAGTGTCAGTGCCTGGAATAATGCTGGTTTTAGTCTTTTCTCTGATAGCTTGGTTGGCTATCATTCCTCTGGGGCAGTTAATTTAATTATTCCTGGTTTGATTATTTTTGGTGGCATTGGCTACCAGGTAATTATTGAGATGTATCTTTGGTTAACTAATAAAATTAAACATAAGCAAGAAAGATTTTGCTTTTCCCTCAACTTTAAAGTTGTAGTTAGCACCACTATTTTGTTGTTAACATTAGGTACGATCGCTTTTTTCTTGACCGAGTTAAACAACCCAGCAACCTTAGCACCTTTTAGCTTCAAAGATAAGTTTTTAGCTGCTTGGTTTCAGTCTGCGACTACTAGAACAGCAGGGTTTAATAGTATTAGTATAGGTGATATGACCACGGCGGGTTTATTTATTACCATGGGCTTTATGTTTATTGGTGCTAGCCCTAGTGGTACAGGAGGAGGCATCAAAACCACAACCTTTAGAATTTTATACAACGCTACCAAATCAGTCCTACGAGGAAAAAATGAAGTGGTTGTCTATCAAAGAGAAGTTCCCAGTACTCTTATTTTAAAGGCAGTTGCCGTAGTATTTGGCACCGCAACATCTATTATTTTAATGACCATTTTAATTTCTTCTTTTGAGCCTGAATTTGATTTTCTACCCATTTTGTTTGAGGTGATTTCTGCTTTTGCAACGGTAGGTTTATCGGCAGGCATCACATCTAGTGTTTCAGTTGCTTCCAAAATAATTTTAGTATTATCTATGTATATTGGCAGAGTCAGTATTTTAATTTTAATAGCGGCAATTATTGGCGATCCTAGCCCCAGCAGTCTTAACTATCCAGAGGAAAATTTACTGGTTGGTTAACCAACGGTTACAGATTAAATAAAAAAATTAATTTTAAGTGATTTCTTATAGACTAAAATGCCAATAGTTAGAATTATTCAGGTAAGAAGCTAATTTGAAATCTCTCAATTTCTTAACTAACTCCAGTACTAAAAATCGTCAGTTTGCTGTAATTGGTCTAGGACGTTTCGGTAGAGCAGTCTGTGCTTCTCTACACAAAATGGGATATGAAGTTTTGGGAACAGATATTGACGAGAGACTAGTTAATCAAGCTTTAACTCAGAAAATTGCCTCCCATGCTGTTCAATTAGATTCTACCGAACCTGAATCTTTAAAAGAGGCTGGTATTTTTGAAATGGATACAGTGATTGTGGCTATTGGCAATTATCTCCAGGAAAGTATTATAACCACCCTCAATGTTAAAGAAGCTGGAGTTGAGCAGGTAATCTCTAAAGCCTCCTCAGAAATTCATGGTAAAGTTCTGCGACGAGTAGGGGCAGATAAAGTAGTATTTCCTGAATATGAGGCGGGCTGCGCCTTAGCTAGTAATCTAACTCAACCTGCTTTTCTAGAGCGTTTTGAACTGGATCCAGAAAATAGCATTGTGGAAGTATTGGTACCAGAAGAGTTTCACAATCAAACTTTAGCTCAATTAGATTTACGGAGGCGTTATGGCTTAAATGTTCTAGCAATTGGCAATGGAGAAAAGTTTGTAACTAACCCTAATCCTGGACAGATTTTAAAAAAAGGATTGGTAATGGTGGTTATTGGCAGTAATAAGAATCTTCAGCGTTTGCCACTTTAATTACTGATTATTAAGCTAGCTTGAGGCACTGGTATAGAAACGGAGGGCAAACCGCCAAAAAAAGATTGAGAAACTAAACAAGATAAGAGCCAAAATAGCTGCGCCAAAAGTCCAGATTATTTCACTCCGATTTAACATTGTCTGAGCAGGAATAGTGGTTAAGAAAGCTACAGGAACTATAAAAAAAATAGTAATCCGCGCAAAACTTCTGTGACGTTGTAGACTTTGACAAACCAAATGCTGGTTGCACCCAGAATGAACCAGAGGCTATAAAGAATGACAATGCCAAAGCTAAGAGGAATCAAACTAGCCAGGTAATCGTACCAATTCAAGCCGAGTTTATTCCCTGCATAGACTATTAGAATTGTGCCGAAAAACAAATCTGGTAAACCCCAAGGAGAGATGGTTTTGGTAGATAGCCAAAATTGACTGCTAATTGGCTTGAGTAAGACAAAATCTAATGTTCCCTGTTCGACTTGTTTGACAATGCTATTGAGATTTGGCACTAAAAAAGTAGCAGAAAATCCTTGCAAGAGAGTAAATAGACCCAAAACAATAGTCGCTTCTTGCCAACTCCAGCCTTCAAAGGTATAGCCAGTGCGATAAAACAAAAATAGTCCAAATAGACTGCCAGCTAGATTAGCGATGCTGGTAATAGTAGCAATAATAAAATTAAGGCGATACTCTAGTTCTGTAGCGATCGCCGTACTCCAAAATAAGCGTAAAATTTTAAAATAACGCTGCATTATGTTCAAAATATATTTCTATTATTTAATGCCCAGGATATTTTGCACCCAAAAAGTTCTGACTTTAATTAAGTAGTAAGGCAAAAGCCATTTTCTTAAGTAAAATTTAATGATCGATCTATATTCGATAGTTACTATAGTAGAGCATTACATTTACTATTCAATTATCTCTTGTTCATGTTTCCCAGTTGCTTACCTTCTAACGCTAGTAGTTTAACTGAATCAACCTCGATCACTTTGGCAAAACAGATTCAACAAGACTCTATCTCCACACCTTTATCCAAAGATAGTATTGCAACTACATATATAAATCAAGGACAGGGTAACACACCAATACTATTAATCCACGGCTTTGATAGCTCTTTACTTGAGTTTCGTCGCTTAATACCTTTACTAGCAAAACGACAGTCAACTTGGGCGGTAGATTTATTAGGATTTGGCTTTACTCAGCGGAATTTAGATATTCCCCTCAATCCCCAAAACATCAAAACTCACCTGTATCATTTCTGGCAGACTTTAATTCAGCAGCCTGTTATCTTGGTAGGTGCATCTATGGGTGGTGCCGCAGCAATAGATTTTACCCTAACCTATCCTGAAGCTGTACAAAAATTGGTCTTGATAGACAGTGCAGGTTTAGGCAAACAGCCAGCCATTGGCAAGTTTATGTTTTCCCCTTTAGATTATTTTGCTACCGAGTTTCTGCGCAATCCTAAAATCCGTCAAAGCATCAGTCGTGCTGCTTATTTCGATAAAAGCTTTGCCAGTTTAGATGCTCAAGTCTGTGCTGCACTCCATTTAAAATGTACCAATTGGAATAAGTCTTTGATTGCCTTTACTAAAAACGGTGGCTATGGTTCATTTGCAACTCGAATATCCCAGATACAGCAGCCAACTTTAATTTTATGGGGTAAGCAAGACAAAATCCTAGGCATAAAAGACGCTGCTAAGTTTGCCCAGGCTATTTCCAACAGCAAGTTGGTTTGGATCGATAACTGCGGTCATGTTCCCCATCTAGAACAATCCCAAATTACGGCTGAGGAAATTTGGAAGATAGCCAAGTAATGGACAAGCCCAGCAGATAACCTAAAATCAGACTGCAAATAGACAACGCTTATTTAATAGCTTTGTTATCCGCCAATTGCTTCTGTTTCAGTTCAATTTGTTCAAACTGATTAATTAAAGGCGATATCTTTTGTTCTTCGTTTTCCACATAATCATAAATGTTGACAAAATTACGCTCAATTTCTTCGTAAATAATATCCAATTTAGAATTCAATTTAGCCGATAATTCCTTTTGAAAACGAGCCTTTTCTTGATCGAGTTTGTCTTCAAATCGACGGATTATTTTGCGTTTTTTTAACACCAATGTTCCTCCAGCAAAGAGAATACCCACTCCTGCAAAAGCAGTACCAATGATATCTAATAATACAATCTCGGTTAAAGCTGCGATCGCCGTACCCGCAACCGTAGCTGCACCAGCACCCACAAGCCTAGGAGCAACACAAGCATTGAGTGATTCGATCGAATAAAGAAAGGTTTTATCATTAAGCAAGGTAGCTACTTTTTGCTGTACTTCCTCAACAATGTCTTGACGACTTTCAATAGTATTAATACTAATCGCATTGGTGCTAATACTATTGACTTTTATATCATGTAAATCATTAACTAGGCTTTGCAAAAGTCTTTTGATTCCGCCGACAAAATGCTTGATGCCATCTTGGGATATTTCTCCTAAAGAAACTTTTAGCTCGTTTTCGCAGCTTTGTTTTAATTCATCCATCCAGGTTGGTGCAGATTTTTTAGTCCGAAACAAAACAGCAAAAGAACCTCTAACCATAGTAAATAGAGATAGTTGTTCACGAAAGTCTGCTTTTACTTTGGCGGTGATTGAATCGTATTTAGTCAGTAGACGATTGATTAAAGATTCCAGTTCAAAACCTGACTGTCTTTTATTTTGCTGTAATTTAGCTTTGATTTTGCCGACTACTAGTCGATCTTTAACTAATTGCTGCTCAATCGCTAACAAGTCTTTTCCTAGTAAATCGATAATTTTCTCGCTAGTTTTTGCTACTCCCTGTAGTTTCAGCTTTTTAGTCCCGCCATCTTGAAGCGTCTCTTGAATATAGTTTCTTACTTCTGTAAAGCCACTATGCTGTTGCTCACCATTTACTTCCAACTCGACTGAAGTCGCAAACACCATTGGGTATCTAATACCCTTTTGCAATGCCAACTCTGTCAACTTTTCTTTATTTTTGGCTAATTCTTCGGGTTTAGCCAAATCCGCCTGTTGCAATACAAACACAACTTTTTTGCGCCACTCGGTGTTGACATAATCTAACAATTCCCACGCGCTGCGAGTATAAGGATTTTTGGCAAAGAAAACAAAAAAGATGAGGTCACTGTTGGGAATAAATTCCTGAGTAATCTCCTGATGATTATCAACAACGGTATTTGTCCCAGGGGTATCCACAACAGATAAAGTTTTTAAAATTTCATTGGGTAAGCCAATTTTCCGTAGATATTGATTAATTGGCTGCTCAAACCTGTTTTCGCTATAGACAATCTGCTGAATCATATCCGTGCAGGGATCGGCTGCGGTCTTACAGATATCTGACTGTAACAGAGCGTTAATAAAACTGCTTTTTCCCGCCTTGACTTCTCCCACCACTACAAACAAAAATGGCTCGTTAATATTTGCTTGTAAATTACGAATCGTTACCTGTAATCGCTGACTATTTATATCTGTGGCAAAAACCTGTAGCTGACTTAATAAATTATCTAAGCCTGATTGATATTGAGCCAATTCCTGATTAACGATAAGATTATCCATTTTATACAAGTAAGCTGTCACGCATTTATATTTGTCTATTGTGGCTGACTGGGAGACTAGGGGAAAAAGAGACTGGGAGAGGGGTTAAGTGTTTTCCATCTAATTAAATAATATGCAGTTTAAATAATTAACAGCTTAATGAGTAATAAACAATAAGTATTAGTCTTTATGTAATCTACTCAAACTGAACATTTTCAAGTCAGTACATTTAAAATTAGCTATGTCAAAATCAACTATATCTAAAACAGTAACATTAGCTAAAAATAATGAATCATACTAGAGCAGTATTGTGTGGATATTATGGTATGGGTAATGCGGGAGATGAAGCATTACTAATGTCTTTGTTACAAATGCTGCCCAAATCAGTTGAGCCTATTGTTTTATCTGGTAATCCCCAGGCAACCAAAAAACAGTACGGAGTTCCTAGCTATCATCGTAAGTCAACCTGGGCGATCCTTAATATTTTAAAAAAATCTGATGTTTTTATTTGGGGTGGTGGTAGTCTGATGCAGGACTCTACAAGTATTGCTAGCCCCATATATTATGCAGGCTTGATGGCTTTAGCTCAACAAAGAGGTCTAAAAACGATCGCCTGGGCGCAGGGAATTGGTCCCTTAAATAAGTCCTTGACTCGTTGGCTGACAAAACAAGTATTATTGGGCTGTAATGCTATTAGCGTTCGGGATACAGCTTCTGCACAATTATTAAGCAGTTGGCAAATAAGTTCTGTAATTGCCCCCGATCCTGTATGGGCATTGCAAAGTAAGCCAGCAACAGGTTTAAAAGATTTACCCCAGCCAAAAGTAGCAGTAATATTGCGATCGCATCCTCTACTGACAGCCAAGCGTTTACAAACTTTAATTGAGGCTCTTAGGGACTTTCAAATACAGACCAAGAGCTTTATATTACTGATTCCCTTCCAGCCTGTTCAAGATCGGGCGATCGCTGATAAAATTGCAGCACGGCTAGAGCAAAACTGTACGGTAATGTCAGTTACAGATCCCCAGGCATTAAAAGGATTATTTAAGCAAGTAAAAATGGCGATCGGTATGCGTCTCCATAGTTTGATTATGGCAGCAGCAGAAGGCAGTAACTGTTTTGCCCTCAGCTATGATCCCAAAGTCAGCTACTTAATGTCTGAGGTAAATTTACCAGGATATGAGTTAACTAATCTACCTGACGATCCCCAAGAAATTAGCCTTACCTGGCAAGAACACTATCATCACGGAGAAGCTTTAGATCGGGTTCAAATTCAATCGTTAATCGATCGCTCATTAATTCACCAGCAATTATTGAGCCAGGTGATTACTAATAGTTAACGAACCTTGGCATTTTTTAGCACAACGTTTAAGCTATATTTAGCCAAATCTAAAGCTAAGTAAAAAAACTAATCAACATCATTAATTGATATTTATACTAAAGTTTAGAAAATAACAAAACAGCGATGATTGTCTAGCCAACAATTATTGTTTACTCATTTATGGGTAATTACTTAGGTTATTTAGATTTTATGGCTGCAATATTTTGACCAACCCAAATATAGATATTATGAGCGAAGTTAACAATAATGCTGTTTCTTTCAACTCAGAATCTGATGTTGAATTTATCTCCTCTACAGATGATTATCAAGCAGAGGATCTCAATAAAGTAGGACAAATAGACAGTAGCCAAGCTATCGAAAATAATTCTAATTCATCCGAGCGTGTTTTTAATGACGAGTATTCCCCACCTAAGAGCAACTTTATAGAGCAGCAGAAACTTTCGGAACCGAGAATGGACTGGCAAAAAGTTGCTCACAAATTACGAGAATATAATCGTAAATTATTAAAAAACGTATTTCGACTCGAACAAGAATTAGCAGATATAAATAATAAGTTTAGTAAACAGATTGAGAAAGCTCGTAGTAGCGATTTACTTGTAGCCCAACAGGCAGAAGAAATTGAAACCTACCAGGTAAAAATAGCCGATTTAAATCAACAAATTACCCAGAAATTATCTGGATCTCTACAAACAATAGAAAAGCAAAAAGCTGTTATTGATAATTTGGTTCAACAAAATGAATTATCTCAACAACAAACTGCTCAGTTAGAAAGAGAATGTACTTTGTTACAGGAAGGCTGCAATAATCAAGCCTACGAATTAACTGCTAAAGATGAAGAAATAAAAGATCTCAGGGCAAAATTGAGTCAGCAACAGCGTTATGCAATTCAGTACAAAGCCGAACTAAAACGTTATACCGAAAAAGTTGCTGAGTCTAATCAAAATCTAGTAGTTGATTCCAACCAAAATAATTTGCATCGTAAATCCATCAAGCCTTGGACAGCTTACGCCACCTCAGAAACGAAAATTTCTTTACCTCAAACTAAGCCTTCGGTAATAGCTAACAAAACTGTTAAAGCTAATCAAACCGTTAAGACGGCAGCAGAAATTGCAACTTGGTCAGCATCAACCTCTGGGCAGCAAGTAGCTCAACCCAAAACAGCAGCTAAATCTTCTTCAAGCAAAAAACCGCAGTCTTTAGCAGCGGTCGATCTGCCTACTTTTCCTCGACATACATAAATTTGTTTTATCATGCTCAGAAATTCCACATATAATCTGTAATCAATATAATGTCGCCTCTTATACGAAAAGCTGCTCAGCAAATCAGCTATCTTCGTCTAGAGTGGTAAGTCAACAACAAAGTATGGTTGCTTGCGTTTAGAGAAGTATGCGAATTGAGCAGTTGCAAGCATTTATTGCGATCACAGAAACAGGAAATTTTGGGCATGCAGCTAAAAAGTGCGGCATTACCCAATCTACTATTAGCCGTCAAATACAGTCTTTGGAACAAGATTTGGGTTTGCCCTTATTTCACCGTAGTACCCAAGCCAAGTTAACTTTAGGCGGGGAAAAGTTGTTGCCTAGGGCGCAAAAAATTTGCCAGGAATGGAGCAAAGCTACTAATGAATGTTCAGATTTAATTGCTGGTAAGCAGCCTGAACTCTGTGTTGCAGCTATTCATTCGGTTTGCGCTCATTATCTACCGCCAATTCTGCAACAATTTTGTCAAGACTACCCCCAAGTCCAGTTAAGAGTTACGGCTCTAGGTAGCGATCGCGCTTTAAAGGTTTTGCGGGATGGCTTGATTGATTTGGCAATTGTAATGAACAATCGTTTTTTGACTGCTTCTGCTGAAGTTGAATTGACCGTACTTTACGAAGAAGAGATAGATGTTTTGATGGCTGCCGACCATCCTTTGAGCAAGCTGACAACTATTCCCCTTTTGGAATTAGTTAAGTACCCCCAGATTGTGTTTAAGGATGGCTATGGTATGCAAAGATTAGTTCAAGACTGGTTTAAAAATCAAAATGTGCAAATCAGAACTGCGATGGAGCTAAATACTCTTGATGCTTTTAGAGGAGTAATTCGACAGGGAGAAATGATTGCTCTTTTGCCTCACAAAGCTTTGATCGATTCCTATAATGACCCTACCTTAGCTATCAGACCTATTTTTCAACCTGACATAGCCAATAGCATTACTGGAGAAATAGATAGGGTTTTAACCCGCCAGGTAGTGATGGTGACAACTCGCGATCGCCTAATGATTCCTCCTATTGCCCACTTTTATCAACTAGTTAAAGACATGGGAAAATCTGCCAACCACTCGGCGATGGAGCTAATAACTAAATAACTAAAGACAAAATCATTCTCAATTCAAAAACGAACCCAGACAAATCATGAGCGATGAGTTTCGAGAATTATTAAAAAGAGTTGGTAGCGGTACTCACACCAGTAAAGATCTCACTCGTGCTGAAGCTGCAAAAGCTACTGAGATGATGTTATTACAGGAGGCGACTCCTGCCCAAATTGGTGCTTTTTTGATTGCTCATCGAATCAAGCGTCCAACTCCAGAAGAACTAGCGGGAATTCTCGACGCTTTCGATCGATTGGGTTCAAAGATAGAAATAAACCCCAAACATGACCATCAACCTGTTGTGCTGGGTAATCCTTATGATGGGCGATCGCGAACTGTGCCAGTTACCATAATTACCGCTTTGATTTTAGCTGCTGCCGACATACCTGTCGTCATGCACGGGGGAGACTGTATGCCCACTAAATATGGCATTCCCCTGAGCGAAATTTGGCAACAGCTAGGAGTAGATTTTGCTAAGTTCAATCTGGCTCAAGCTCAGAATATCTATAACCAAAGCAACGTGGGTTTTATTTACCTGCCTCAACACTTCCCTGCTGCCCATGATTTTGTGACCTTTCGTGAACAAATCGGCAAGCGTCCTCCTTTCGCCACTGCGGAATTAGTCTGGAGTCCTGTAACGGGAGATTGTCATTTGGTAGCTGGGTTTGTCCATCCACCAACCGAAGGGCGTTTTCGTTCAACTTTTAAGCTTCGTCAAACTAAAGACTTTACTTTAGTTAAGGGTTTAGAAGGTAGCTGCGATCTGGCTCGTAGTCGTACAGGAATTATTGCTATGAGTAGCTCAGAAAAAAGCTTTGAACGCCTTTTACTTGACCCAAAAGACTACGACTTAAATGGTTCTGATATTCCCTTAGAATCTAAAGAGCAGGCGATCGCTTTAATTAAAGCAGTTATTCAAGGAGATAATAGTAAACTATTTCCTGCTGCCATACTTAACGGTGGTTTTTATTTATGGCGTTTTAAACAAGCTTCTAGTTTAGAATCTGCTTTTGAGTTAGCCGAAAAAATATTGTCTACAGGAGAAGTTGCAGCCAAACTTACTCAGCTACAAATGGGTGCAAAAACTGCATCACATATTTAAATGCTGGTTGCCTGACACAATCACCTCAAAAGCTCTCAGTATATAGGTTTTATTTTTTGGATTCCCAAGGTGCTTTTTGATATAGCGATCGCTTAAAAGTATTGAAGTAGCGTACTAGCAAAATAATGTATGCTTATTAAGCTCTTTGTAACTTCAGCATTGTAATGTTGAAAGTAATCCATAAAAATCCTACGCCGTAGCCAGCAACCACATCTGTCGGCCAATGCACCCCTAAGTAAAGTCTGCTCAAACCAATCCCAGCTATTAATATTGCACCTATAAAGTAGAAGACCCTGGCATATCGCGGATAATGGATTCCTAGCAAACAAGCTAAAAAACCATACAGCACCATTGAACCCAAGGCATGACCGCTGGGATAACTATAAGAGGTTTCGGATATTAGCAATTTCCAAAGTTGAGGACGAGGTTTGCTAAAAGCTAACTTTAATCCGTAACTGAGAACTGCACCACCCAAACAGTTGAGTAAGAAAATTCTTGCCTCTTGATGGTAACGTCGCCACCAAAGTATTCCTAAAGTAATTAAGGCAACAAATACCACTGTACCAGGATTGCCCAAGCGCGTAACGTTTAGCATTATCCTATCTAATGTTGGATTCGCCAAGGAGTGTATCCAGAGCAGAATAGCTTTATCAAAACCAAAAGCTTCTCGTTCTAATACATCTTCAGACAGCTTGGCTAATATATAAATAATTGCCGAGCAGATTAACAGTCCTACTATGCCAATCGTAGCAATTAAAGAAACTATTTGAGGGTTGACTTTTTGAAGCCAAAAACTAGCTAGTTTGTGTAACCATGATTGCATAATGAAAATAAACTACTCTACATAAAAAATTAAACTTCTATGCTGACATAAACAGTGCGCTCACTGGTAGAGTTAAAAACGCGATCGCCACAATTGTAATTGTTGGTTTAAACATGTAGACTATATGTACCAAGGCTACTTATCTAATCTACTTTTCAAAATAAGTAAAAAATGTCAAGAAGTTTGCAAGAAAATTACGTAAATATATTTAACTTCACCAGGTCTATTAAGAGTAAATTTTATCGTTAGACCACAACTGTAATTATTATTGGAATTTGGTTTCTAACAGGTGCTTTATTAGTTTTATGGTTCAAGAATTTGATACAACTTTAAAATATTGAATCTTCAGATACCTTAATCGAATCTCCCCTTCATCCGTTGCCACTCTCAAAAACAGGAGCGAGTAATTTTTGCTTGAATCTTGTAAAGTTCCTGACATTTTATTTCTAAAGTAAGTTGTCCAACAAAAATTGAACACTTATGAACTCTTTAGGTAAATTCATTTTAGCCACGTTCCTGGTTAATATCTTTAGCTTAGGTGGATTAGTAGCACGAGCATCAATTAAGACTTCTCAAGCCAATTGGATTGTCTCTCGACGTGCCAAGGATGCTCAAGTAGCAAAAAGTAATCATGATGATAGAGACGCAAATAGGGCTGTAATAGAGCAATTAGAAATTTTTGCCCAAGGTTTGCTGGTTAATGACTGTATCAATTAATAACCAAGATCAAGTCTACTTTAAAGGTATTTGCAGAAGTATTTTTGTAATATTTATGCAGTAGAGGTTATGGTTAAAAGGAAATATTATACAGCAGGCTTATTTAACTCCTAATTTTATTTAAAACATAAATTTATGAAAATTGAAAATCTAAGAAAAGAAAATAACGCAGATCGAGTCAGAATAATCGCCAAGGTAATTTGGGAAAATTGCGATCGCCAGAGTCAAGATGTTTATTTTGAAACGACTAGTGAATTTGGTGACGCTCTTTTTCTTAATCCCAACTCTTTTTTACTAGCTTGCGCTCTGCCTGCCATGCGCTACGGAGAAAAGCGAATTGCTCTTGATGCGTCAATTTCTCCTGAGATTAAAGATGGTTTAATAAACTCCATGAAGTGCCTGATTAATTGGCAGGTCAAGAAACGTCAGATAATTGAGATCGAAGCTCCCCTGGAAACAGAAGTTTTGTTTACCGATAAGCCACCTAGAGCAGGCGCATTATTTTCGGGTGGCATTGATGCTTTAGCGATGGTACGAGATAATCATCTCAATTTTGCTAGCGATCATCCCCGATATATTAAAGATGGCATTTTAGTTTATGGAGTTTTGCAAGGAGAAAATGAATTCGAGCCTAATTTTCAAAACGTAATCAATGCCGTAAGCGCAATGGCAGAAGATGCAGGGATTAAACTCATTCAAGTTTATACCAATGCCTATGCTCATTTTCGCGATTTAGATCCTGACTTTAGCTTTTGGCGATTTGAATATCATGGTTCTTTCCTCGCAGCGATCGCTCATGCCTTTGCGACTCGATTAAGCGTTGCTTCAATTGCCTCTACCTATGACTTTGCCAACTTAGAACCTTGGGGTTCTCATCCTCTACTCGATCCTTTATATAGCACTACTAGTTTACAAATACGCCACGAAAATGCTGCTTTATCCAGATTAGAAAAAACCCAGCTAGTTGGAGAATGGGATATAGCTTTAAAACATCTGAGAGTCTGTAATGAAAAGGAGAGCTATAGCGAGGGTAACTATAACTGTGGCAACTGTGAAAAGTGCGTCAGGACAATGACGGCATTTTTATCGTTAGGATTGCTAGAGCAAATTTCTACCTTTAAAGACAAAGATGTCTCCAAAGAGAAGCTGGTTAATACTTGTTATCTCAGCGATAACTATGAAGAAAATTGTTATCGAGAATTAATTAAACCTTTAACCGACATAAATCGCCTAGATTTAGTTGATGGTATTGAGCAAATTAGCAAGCGATACCATCAACAAGATTTGAAAGGCATGATTAAACGTCTTGATAGAACCTTACAGCGGTTTGCATCTAAATAGGGGAAAATAAGGTGTTATAAAAATAGGTAATAAATGAAGCCCTATTCTGTAGATTTACGAGAGAAGATAGTTAGTGCGATCGACAAAGGTGATAGCTCGGTGAGAAAAGTTGCGCTACGCTTCG
>JBBSPC010000035.1:0-34821 GCA_038259125.1 Chroococcales cyanobacterium
AAACAGCTACAGTAATTTATCTACAGATGAAAAATTAGCTTTACTCTGGTATGTTTATACTAAAATGGGGGAATCTGTAACCCCCGCAGCACCAGGAGCAGCAGCAGACGAGATTGCTGAAGGATTGTTCAATCAAGTTAAAGAATTGTCTTTTGAAGAACAGTTGGAAGTACAACGTAAGATCATTAAACGACAAGACAGCTTAATCTCTCGTGAATATGGCTCTTTGAGCGAAAATACTAAGCTATATTTCTGGTATCGTTTGGCTCAAGGAATGGAGGCTGGAACTATTATTCCAGTACCTGATGATTACAAACCTGCTGGTAGTGTGACACAATTGCTATCTCAAACGGAACAAATGGAATTTGAACAGCAAATTACTTTCCTAAGAGATGCAGTAATAAATGCTGGCGCACAACCAAAATCTGGTGCAGGAGTGTAAATTGACGATCATTTAATTACTAGATCGTTTT
The DNA here is from genome assembly GCA_038259125.1 of Chroococcales cyanobacterium. Lineage (GTDB taxonomy): Bacteria > Cyanobacteriota > Cyanobacteriia > Cyanobacteriales > Xenococcaceae > Waterburya. The sequence goes on from JBBSPC010000035.1 coordinate 474, forward strand.
CTAATTTTAAGGCTATTAGCTAATTGCTAGTAGTCTTTAGTTTTTTACGTAATTAAGATGAATTATTATTTAATTTCAAGTTATCACTTTGGGAGGATATTTAATTTATATATTTGACTTTAAATAATATAGACAACCACAATATTTAAAGGAAAAAAAGTTAGTGAATACACCAGATATTGGCGAACAAGCACTTAGTAAGGCAGTAGAAATTGGATTAGAAAGCCAGCTAGATGAAGTAGACAATTTGGATGTAGATATAAGAGCAGATCCCCTAGATTTAACTCAAGGAAAGCTAGAATCTGTCATCATCGACGGCAAAGGTATGGTGATGAAAAAAGAGCTAAGAGCAGAGAGATTAATCCTACAAACCGATAGTATTGAGATCGATCCTATGAAAGCTGCCCTCGGCAAGATTAAGTTAGAGACTTCCACTAATGCCGAAACTAAAGTAGTTTTACTAGAAACCGATTTACAGCAAGCGTTTAATTCTGAATATATTAAGGGTAAACTCAAAAATCAAAAAGTAAATTTGGACGGTGAAACAGTTACCGTTAATGCTAGTAATGTGAAGTTTGCTTTACCAGGAGAAGGAAAAATTAGCCTCAAGGCAGAACTTGAAATAGTAGAATTGCAGCAGGTAAAGCAAATTGCTCTTTTAGCCAAACCAACTATAGATGAACAAGGTAATAAAATTGTTATCGAAGACGTAGAGTATCCAAATGGTGAGAACACAGATCCTCAATTGACAGAAGCTTTGTTGCGTAGCACTGAGGAATTATTAGATCTACGAAATTTTGAACTTGGTAAAATGACTGTACACATTGATCGACTTAATATAAGTCAAGGAAAAATAACTATGGCTGCTCGCACTGAAATTAAGGAGTTTCCTAATAGTTAAAGTGTAATTTTTCATGCCAATCGCGGGAAAGCAAACTCGCATCCCCAGATCTAACAGAGAGGGGCGAGAGGTAATACTCTCCCTCGACTCTACCAAACTGCTTGGCTTCGCAGCGTCCCTAGCCATCAAAATAACCATTTTTATTGTTTTATGTGAGTGTCTCCTGCTATAACTGCTTCGTCAGTCATGAGCCATTTTTGTAAGTAAGCCTTCAGCAGTTCTCTTGACTTTTTTCTGATTTCCTTAACTTGTGATCGATGTTCTGTAGGCAGTTAGTTTGCACAGTCTTCTCTGCATCTTTAAACAGAGTTTAATAGGTGACTTGAGCATCTCAATTTAAGGCTTTTAGCATTACGCACTCACCAACGCCCACATTACTAATATTTTGCACAAATTAGATGTGAGCGATCGCATTCAAGCTGTTGTTGCTGCCTACCAACGTGGAATTGTCGATCTTTGAAGCAGTTACTCATTCACCAATTGCCACCCACGTAACACTTCGGCGACACTCCAAGCCTGAGCATACGCACCTCTGGGAACAAAAGGCGCATCGCCATCAAAGATTTCGCTAATGCTTCCCAAACAACCATTCTGTAAATGATCTGCCATTGGTTCAATAAAACTACGAGCTAGTTTAGGACTGTTATATACTCGCAAATGAGCCTGTACAAAATGACCAATTAACCAGCCCCAGGTAGTTCCCTGATGATATGCCCCGTCTCGCTTATAGCGATCGCCACCATAAATGCCCACATAATCAGGATGATCTTGAGAAAGCGATCGCAATCCATAAGAAGTTAGTAGACGTTGAGCAACACCATCCACAACTTGTTTTTGTTGTCGAGCATCCAGTAGGGGCGAAGGGTGAGACACTTTCGTTGGGCGGGTTCCCCGACTTGAGAAAAGTGTTGAACCCGAAGGGCATTCACCCAGATTAATTACAGGTAACGAGACGGCAAAAATCTGATTGGGACGTAGAGCATCATCATTACCATCAGGGGTATCTAATACGTCATAGCAGTATTGCCGATCTTGATTCCAGAAACGTCCGAAGCCCTCTCTTGTTTTGTCAGCCATTTCTAGATATTCTGTCTGAGACTTATCTAGTTCGCGGGCAAATTGGGACATAATAATTAAAGCGTTATACCAAAGGGCATTTACCTCAATTGGTTTGCCAATGCGGGGTGTAACTACCCAATTATCTACTTTGGCATCCATCCAGGTTAACTGAACTCCCGTTTCTCCTGCGTAAATTAAACCATCGGTGTCGAGATGAATATTATAGCGAGTTCCGCGACGATGCCAGTCAATAATCTCAGCTAAAGCAGGAAAAAGCTCAGTCAATAGCTGTTTATCTTGAGTATGAGCGTAGTAGTCTCTAATTGCTTCAAAATACCATAGAGTAGCATCAACGGTATTATATTCGGGAGTTTCTCCGCGATCGGGAAATACATTGGGCAACATTCCTTGGTCAATATATTTGGCAAAAGTACGCAAGATAACTTTAGCTATTTCAAAACGACCTGTAGTGAGGGTCAATCCTGGTAAACTAATCATCGTATCCCGTCCCCAGTCAGCAAACCAAGGATACCCCGCAATAACGGTTTTGCCTTGGGATCGATCTGCCAAAGGGCGATCGACAATAAACTGGTTCGCTGCTAAGACCAATTGTTCGACCCAACTAGGTATAGTTTTAGATTGATTATTTTTACGAAATAACTCAATTAACTCTTGTTCTCCCAGTCTCCCAGTCTCCCCGTCTCCCCGTCTCCCCGTCTCCCAATCTTCAGTACTGGCAGCAATTGTCATTGACTCACCTAACTTGAGAGTAACGCTACAGCTTCCTGCATATAAATGATCTTCAATACTATTCAAGCCTCGGTATTTTTCTATTGCCAAAGCAAAATTTTTGTACCATTCGTGGTTAATCTGCCAACTTACTATTTCTTGCTCTCTTACCCCAGACAAATATAGATCCGTAGCATCAGCAGATGCCTTAACTTTGATACCCTGCTGTTGATTAACAATTTCAAAATGGCGATCGCTGTTACCAGTGCTACTATGGCGATCGCGATAATTAACTAAAGCTTTGAGAGAAAGAGTCAAGGGTAGAGTACCACGCAGCATCTTGTAACGAATATAGGTCGTATTTTCTCCCTGCTGCATCCAGATTCGCTTTTCAAGCTTCGCGTCGCCGCAAGCATAAATCCATACAGGTGTCGTCCCTTCTAAATAGAATCTTTCTAAATATTTATAACCGTGAGGAGAAACTACATCATTCACCCAGCGATTAGTATGCAGAGGGTAAGAATTACTGTTATAGACGACAGTTTCATCGAGTTTAGCTAGTAATAAAGTTATGCCAGAAGGTGGTTCGAGAGCCGCTAACAGTAAGCCGTGGTAGCTTCTAGTTAATAATCCCGACACAGTACCAGAGGCATAACCACCAATGCGATTAGTTACCAACCATTCTCGCTGTTCGGCTACATTTAAGTCCCCGCAAATTTCTCGACCAAATTTTAAATTCATTTTAATTTAAGTAGAGCTTCACATTATTAACTTTGGCGGTGCGATCGACAAACATTGTCTCAAAAGGCGTTGCTGATTTAGCGAACGAGTGCGGTCTTGGGGGTTTACCTCAATGAGCAACTCGTTCAAGACAGTAATGACGTACATAATAATACTGTTTTTAGCTATTAGCTTTGAAGCAATCTGTCTAGATTAATAAGTAAGTAAAATTTTGTTTTGGCATTACACGTTCAGCAACACCACATTGTCTCAAAGTTGAATTCAATCATTAGCATTTTTGAGATATGTTTACTTATCAGATGGCTTTGATTAGTAAAATTTCCAACTAGTAGCAATATAATCCAATTAAATATTATTAAATTTCTTTTCTTTTCTTGCTTTTCCTTGTCTTTTATTGCCCTATTATGTGGAATAAAGGAGCAGAACAGATGGATTAAGCTACGTTTAATCTAATTCTAAATTATTGCTGGTTTGGAGCAAGCACTTGAAAATACTTAAATGCAACAGCGTGATCGCTTTTTCTGTACTGATATTGAAGTTTTATTCAAAGTTAAGTCATTCAAAAATTACAGGAGATAAATTATGAGCGAACTAATCGTAGTTGGTTTTGATAACGAACTAAAAGCCGATGAAGTGCTACACAAGTTAGGAGAAATGCAAAAAGAGCATTTAGTCGATCTAGATGATGCCGTAGTCGTGATTAAAAACGAAAAAGGAAAGGTCAAGGTAAAACAGTCTTATGACTTGGTTACATCAGGTGCGCTCAGCGGTGGTTTTTGGGGTTCGCTAATCGGACTTTTATTTCTTCATCCCCTCTTAGGAGTTGCAGCAGGACTTGCTGCTGGAGCTTTGAGCGGTGCTTTAACCGATATTGGTGTTGACGACGAGTTTATCAAAGATTTAGGCAAAACCATAGAACCAAGTACATCGGCTTTATTTCTCTTAGTACGCAAAGCTACTCCTGATAAGGTTTTAGAAGAATTACGCCCCTATGGCGGAAAACTGCTACGAACTTCTCTCTCAAAATCAGATGAGGCAAGTTTAAAAGCTGCTTTAGAAAAAGCCAAAGTCGAAGCATAGTCTTTTTTGGCGTTGGTAATTTAGCAGACGAGCGGGGTCTCGACGCTCTTAGCCTTTTTAATTTAATTTTAAGATCTGAAAAAATCAAAAACCATCCCTAGATTCACCAACGCCTAAGTTTTACTTAAACACAAAGGTAAACGTGATTTAATCTACACTCGCTTTTCTAAATATTGACCAATAGTAATTTCTTGTCCTGCGCGGGAAATAATAGTTTGTCTAGTGCGATACTTACTACCAACTAACTTGATTTCTTCTTCAAAGACGTTGGAATTATACTCGGTACGCAGACTCATGGTGTCTGGGTTAGTAAAAGAACAAACAGCGATAATAGGTTTGGGGGTGGCAAAACCGCGATCGCGATATAGTATGTTACCTTTGATTCCAAATACAGTTGAACCAGTAACAGGCTTGCGATTTTCGTTGGTGTAGTTACTGTCCCAAGTAACTTTAGTTCCACAAACTAAGGCTGATAAATCTTCTAATTCATGGCTTTGAGCTAGTTCAACTAACTCTGGTGCGCCTTGCTCTAAAAATGAAACATTAAGTGAGCTTTCTACCTCTTGAGGTTCTGCATCTTTGTTGAGACTATAGTAGCGTCTGTGGGAATTCCAGCTACCTGCCGACTTACGAAAAAAATCGACTGCTAATGACTGTAAGGCAATATTTTTTGTTTTCGCATATACCATTGAGACTGAACCCCTTTATCTTTTTTGAAAAGTTTGTATAACAGTCTTTGTGTCAAGGAAAAAGACTCTTTACGTAATCTTTCTTAATTTATCACAAATTTATATTACTGCCACTCTTTCTTTGGTTATAGTTTCTTGATTGATTTGTTTCTCTATATTCGTAATATTTAGTATGTCTAATTATCAAAAATTTTCTGTCAAGCTAGTTACAAGTTTGGCGATGTCTGCTAGCGGGCGTGGAACATGGCGAAACAAGTTCGCCGTTTCCGCCCGCTCTAGCTTGGCAATCGCAATTATCATTAGCTTGTGCTTTATATCCCCTGTAACTGCTGTTACCCAAAAACTACAGCTTAATAGCGCAACGGGTTACATAGTCGAAACAACCTTTAGCTACGATGAAAACCAAACTCCGATCGTGATTAAGGAACAGGGATTAGGTAAGACTAATGCCATAAATTCAATGAAAGTCAGTTTTTATAAGCCTTCAGGTGAACTAATTACCAGCTACGACAATATTGTTGATGGGGTTTCCCAGGGCAACTATTTTGAATTCAATTTTGATCCCAAAACCCAACAATTATCAGGAAATATAGATCTGGGTGGAGAGTCAATAGGAGAAATGTATTTGAAAGGAGAAATTGAGCAAGGACTATCTTTGATTGAAGTGGAGACAACAGGAGAAGAAAAGATAATCGACCAAGTTTATCGATAAACTGTGAATATTACCGTGTCTCAAAAGTTTTAGCAGCATTAGGATTATCTAATTATGGAGCGACGTTCTTTACTCAAATGGCTAGGAGGTTTTACAGCAGGAATTTTACTTACCTCAAAAACTAATGCTCAAAGCGAATCAAAGAGCGAGCGCTCTATAGTCAATCAACTATAGAAGGGAAAGGTTGGAAGATAAAAACAGAATTAGAATTAAATCAACTCGCATGATTTTGAACGCTCGATAGTGCTGTTACGGGTGATATCATCAAAAATAGTAATAGACAACTTTTAAGTCTTCTTTGGATATTTAATTTTAGAAACTCGGATTTAAAAACGCTCGACGTGTTGTTTATTGTAGAGAGGAATATTTAGTTATTAAAGTAATTGCATGAGTAAACTAACTAATATTTTAATGGGTATAGGTATAGGTGCAGTGGGCGCAATCGCTGTCACTCAATCATTAGATTATTTAAACGACCGCAATCCCAAAATTTATACCGATTTGAATTCTCAGCAAGCAGATTATTTGCCTGATTCAAGTAAAGCATATCTCAAAAGCAATCAAGCTTCCTCTTTTAATCGAGCAATTAGCAAAGCTAAAGAAATTCAATCAGATTCTCCTTTTTTCCAACAGGCGCAAGCTGACATTACTCGCTGGAGTGAAGTGATTTTGGATATTGCTGATGGAAGAGCTAGTGAAGGAGATTTGCCAGGTGCGATCGCTGCTGCTAAACTTGCGCCTCAAGATGATTCTTCGACTAAATTGATTGCTCAAAAGGCAACTGAAGCAGTTCAAATATGGCAATCAAGAGCGCAAAAACAGAATCTATACCAGAATTATTTGGCTCAAGCAAAAGCAAGCATCAAACCTGGGCAAGCTTCATCTTACAATAAAGCGATTGGTATATTACAGAAAATAAACCCAGAGGTTGAGGAATATTCAGAAGCTCAAGATCTTATTGAGCAATGGAACGAGCAAATATATCTTATTGCTAATCGTCGAGCTGCTAGCGGAAATTTGAAACAGGCAGCAGCTGCCGCCGCTTTACTATCAAGAAATTCTCCTTATTATCAAGAGGCAAAAAGATTGCAAGCAAGTATGAAACTACCTTAATAAGTGACGTTGCATAGCTGCACAAAGGAGCCTGGTTTGACGCATGTATGATTATGAACCAAGAAGATTAATGATTCCCCAAGTCCCCAACGGTGCGCGTTCCCTTGCGCCAAGATGCGGCTAAAGCCTTTCTGTCGACGCGGGGTCGCACCGCAAGTCTTCACAAGCCTTAGTCGATGAATACGTAAAACATCAATAATTTAACTCAGGGAGATTCCTGCGGACTGGAGTGCCATTTCCATAAAGGTGTCGTGAGTGCTGCGTGTTTCTTCGTCTTTTTTAGGTTTTCTTTGCACAAAGCTACCGTCTGGCTGTAGTTCCCAGGCTTTACGGTTGTCTGCCAACATCACTCCCAAAATTTCCTGTAGGTCTTTAAAAATTTCAGGAGATTCAATCGGAGTTACCGCTTCGACTCGACGACTTAAATTGCGAGTCATCCAGTCAGCACTACCAATATAAATCTCTTCCTTACCATTGTTATGAAAATAGAAAATACGAGAATGTTCTAAAAAACGCCCAATTATACTAATTACGCGAATATTATCACTTATTCCAGGTGTGCCAGGACGTAAACAACAAATACCTCTGACAATTAAGTCTATTTCTACCCCTGCTTGAGAAGCCTTATAAAGAGCTTCAATTACCTGTTGATCGACCAATGAGTTCATCTTAGCTACAATGCGCCCAGTTTTTCCCTGACGGCAATTTTCGGCTTCACGGTCGATCATTTCCACCATCCGTCCCCGTAAGCTAACAGGTGCAACTAGTAACTTGCGATAAGACTTTTGCCGTGAATAACCCGTCAAAAAGTTGAACAAATCTGTTAAGTCTGCCCCCAATTCTTCTCGACAGCTTAAAAGACCAAGATCGGTATAAATTTTGGCAGTTTTAGGATTGTAGTTTCCTGTGCCGATATGAACATAACGGCGTATTTTTTCTTTTTCTTGACGTACCACTAAGGTAATTTTGGTGTGAGTTTTGAGTCCTGTGACTCCATAAACCACATGAACTCCAGACTTTTCTAGCTTTCTTGCCCAAAGGATATTATTTTCTTCATCAAAACGTGCCTTAAGCTCAACTAAAACTACCACCTGCTTGTTATTTTGTGCTGCTGCAATTAAAGCCTTAAGAATTGGTGAGTCTCCAGAAGTACGATACAGGGTCATCTTGATCGCTAAAACATCAGGGTCAGAGGCTGCTTCAGTTATAAAGCGCAACACGGTGTTGCTAAAGGAATGATAAGGATGATGAACAAAAAGATCTCCGTGGCGGATGACGTTAAAAAAGTTTTGTCCATCACCGCTTTCTTCTCCTTCATTTTCTTTTAACCAGCTAAGACGGGAAGGAAGTACGGAATTCCAAGGTTCATCTTTTAGTTCAGGCAAAGGTAATCCTAAAAAGGACATTAAGTCTCCTAAACTCAATAAACCATCAATATCATAAACATCGCTTTCTTCTAAAGCTAATTCTTGAATGATTGTCGAGCGAAGTTCAGGAGGAATAGAAGCTTCAATTTCTAACCGTACTGATGAACCACCAATGCGCCGTTTTTGTAGTTCTTTTTCGATCGCCAAGAGCAAGTCATCTGCTTCATCTTCTTCGACAGCTAAGTCGGCATTACGAGTAACCCGAAAAGCATAAGACTCTAAAATATTCATGCCTGAAAACAAATACTCTAAATTATGGGTAACAACCTGTTCCATCGGCACGCCAGTCCAAACCCCCTCTTTACCTCGATGTTTTTGTCTTAATTCTTCGGGGAAAGTTACAAAACGAGGCAATACCTGGGGAATTTTGACCCTAGCAAACAACTCTTGCTCTAGGGAAGGATCTTTTAACACTACAGCTAGATTTAAGCTGAGATTAGAAATATAGGGAAAAGGATGAGACGGATCGACCGCCAGAGGGGTCAAAACAGGAAAAATATAGTCTTCAAAAAATTGATTAATATAGGTTCTTTGTTCTTGATTTAGATCTACATAATTAAGCAGATACACCCCAGACTTAGTTAGTTCTTTCTTTAATACTTTTTCAAAATGCTGGTGCTGTTCCTCAATCATGGGGGTGAGAGTTTCGGCGATCGCTTCTAACTGTTGCTGAGGATTGCGTCCGTCCATAGACAGCTTAGTTACTCCTGCTGCTACCTGTTTTTTTAGTGCTGCCACCCGAACCATAAAAAACTCGTCTAGGTTAGAGCTAAAAATTGCCATAAACTTAAGACGTTCCAATAGCAGTGTTCTTTTGTCTAATGCCTCCGCCAAAACCCTACGGTTAAATTCTAGCCAGCTTAATTCTCGATTAAAATAATACTTGGGGTCGTCAAGATTAATTGCTTTATCAACGGATTTGGTATTGGTCATTGCTCAGTGCTTTAGGAGTTTGCCGATATAGTCTTAGGATATTTTACACAACCTATCTTTAAAATATTGCTCAAATAGAATTGCTTTATCCCTCTATAGTAAGACTTACTTTTTAAGCTTTAGTTAAAGTGGCACTGATAGTTTAAGCCGTTAACCAAAATAGTTTTGACAGGTCGGACAAAGATTTGAGAGAATCAATCAAAAATCTCGGTTAAATATATAATATCCTCAAGTTATCTGTCATAATTGATTTAGCGCAATACTAGTTAATTATCTTTCCCTAAGAAAAACCGAGATTTGATGGCTGTAAAGCTTAATATTTAAAGTAGACACAATAATAATAAAAATAAGTAATTTCGGCTCTTCAGTTATAAGGAGAAATATCGTCTGTTATTAGAGTGGTCAAAAAATGAAGTAAATTATCCTCAACAAAAATATATTCATCAGTCAATGAAAAAACCTTGTCCTGTCTGTTCATTGCCACACCTTGAAGTATTTTTCGAGTTGCCAAAGATGCCAGTTTTCTGTAATCTTCTTTGGAAAGAGCAACAAGCAGCTCAAAATTGTCCTAAGGGAGATATAAAATTGGCATTTTGCCAAAATTGTGGATTCATTGAAAATGTTGTTTTTGACCCAACTAAACTCGAATACACGGAAGCTTACCAATGCTCTTTAGAATTTTCTCCGCACTTTCAAAATTATGCCCAATCTTTAGCAATGCAATTAATTGAGCGACACGGGCTTCAAGATAAGAAAATTATTGAAATTGGCTGCGGAAAAGGAGACTTTTTATTATTATTGTGCGAACTAGGTAATAACTATGGCATAGGCTTCGATCCGACTTATGTTTATCGACCAGAACATGAAAAATTCAAGCATCAGGTTGAATTTATTCAAGACTACTACTCAGAAAATTATGCAAACTATCAAGGAGATTTTATTGTTTGCCGACACACATTAGAGCATATACAGAATCCTGCAAGTTTTCTAACAACTCTAAGACAAACTATAGGAGAAAATCTTGATATCAAGATTTTTTTTGAGGTGCCAAATGCTATAGATACCTTTCAAAATTTAGCTGTTTGGGATATTATCTACGAACATTGCTGCTACTTTAGCCCTGCTTCATTATCTTCTGTGTTTTCTCGTTGTGGATTTCAAATTATTGAAACCATGGAAGAGTATCAAGGTCAATTTCTTTGTTTAGAAGCTTTTCCAAGTCGAGGAATTAAACAGTTAAAAGATGAACAAACTGAAGCTTCAATCCAACTTAAGAATGACGTTGTTACTTTTGCCACTAATTTTCAAAAAAAAGTAATCTTTTGGAACAATCAACTACAAGAAATTGCTCGCAAAAATCAGCGTGTAGTTTTATGGGGAGCGGGTTCAAAAGGAGTTACTTTTTTGAATACTATCAAACAGCAAAAGCAAATCGAATATATAGTAGATATTAATCCTCACAAAAAAGGAAAATATATTCCTGGAACTGGGCAACAAATTGTTTTACCTGAATTTTTAATAAATTACAAACCAGATATTGTAATTGTAATGAATCCAATTTATGAAAGTGAAATTTGTAAAATGCTCGAAAATCTCAATCTTTTTCCAGAATTGATAACATTTGAACAATAGTGAATTTATTAATTTAATAATATTCTCAATTATATCCCTCTTCTGTCAGTTTCCGAGAATTGAACTACAAGAAAAAAAGTTTTCGGAAGCTGTGAGGTAAACAGGGAGATGGATGTAGAGTTGCAGATTCAGAAACATTTTACTCGCATCTAATCGAATCACTATTGCAAAGCAATCTGTATAATGGTGTCGAGAGCGATAAGCCCGAAGGGCATACGCTTGGTGATCGTAGTTACGAAATAAAAAACGCAGAACTCTTTTCCGAAGTCATTAGGGTAACGGCTTTACCAGAAAATAGGCGTTGGGCTTGTAGCATTAGCGGAATCGATTCAGTTCGACCCATAACAATCTACTGGGATATTTATTCTTCGCTCAGAAAGGTCGAAAAAGATGTGCCTCTATCAGTCATCGATGTCGAGCGAGATTATCTGACTTCAGAACAGAAAAGAAATATCGAGTTATCGATGGTGGAAATTTAAAAGATAAATAGATACATAACTTGTTGCGAATACGCTCCGCGCTTTGGCAATATTATAGTTTCAGTCACATCAAAATCAATAAGATAGCTAGAATTTTTGATTCTTTTCTGGTTCCAAACTGCCTGCAAAGTGTTGAATTAAACTATTTGCCGTTTGATATCCTTCGCGATCGCCTTGTTGAGCAAACAAGTCTCTTGCAGTTCGTAAATCTAGTATAGCTCTAGAATTTCTAACTCTAAAATCCACGGTTCTAAAATATACGCCTCTAGAATCTGTAACCCGCTGATCCAATCCTAAGTCTATGGACATTCCGCCTCTTTTTAGGTATGCCCTCGCATAATGAGGATTTCGCAGAATTGCATTGTCAAAATCTCTAATAGCTCCTTCTTTGTCCCCTAGCTTGCCTAAAATTGAACCACGCTCATAATAAAAATTTGCATTGTTAGGATCTAGCTGTATTGCCTGACTAAAATCAGCGATCGCACCTCGATAGTTTTCCTGTTCTAGTTTTGCTTTTCCACGCTGAGATAATTCTGTCGCCTTCTTAACTGATTCAGTAGATATGGAGGCTGGCGAATAAATATTTTGCGTTTTAGCTACAGGAGTTAAGGCACTAAACAGCAAAACAATTTCTATACTAGTTAAAGTTAACAGAATCTTTGCCGTAATTTTGCGGGACATAAAATAAAGGTGGATTCAACAATACAGTTATAACTATATTTTATGACTTAAACAGATCTAAAAGTTGTGAATTTTATCAATCTAGTAGAATTTTAAATATTCGTTTGAGATAAATAACGCTACTTTCGGGTTAAGAATATTAATCGGTGGAGGTAGGTATCAGCTATTAGCTTTTGAGATATTCTCTATGAAACTACATGGCGGAAAAAACAGCGAAAAACAGTATTTTAAAAATGCTTTTGTCATATAGGTTTCCGCTTATCACGAACTCAGGTTTGTGATAAGCGACACAGAGGCTAACGCCTCAAAGTTGCTTCGCAACGCTGGCGCGATCGCTTTTTATAGGAGCGATCGCGATCAAAAATAAACTACTTACAGCTAAGATGCTTCTTTTTTAGCCGTGGTTTTCTTTTTGGTAGTTTTCTTTTTAGCCGTAGTAGCTTTCTTTTTGGTAGTCTTCTTAGTTGCTGCTTTTTCTGCTAATAACTCCAGAGCTTTTTCTAGGGTTATTTCTTCTACGGTTTCATCTTTGGGCAAACCAGCATTGACCTTACCGTGCTTAACATAATTTCCGTAAGGGCCTTTATAGATATTGACTGGCTCTTTGTCTTCGGGATGCGCGCCTAATTCCCGTAGAGGAGTTTTTTTGCTGCCACCACGACCTCGTTTTGGCTCGGAAAGTAGTTCTAAGGCACGCTTTGGAGTTATGGTTAAGACATCATCTTCTTTCTTGAGCGATCGATAATCTCGCTGTAGTTTAGTATCTTCTGGTCCTTTGAACTCATGAACCACATAGGGTCCAAAACGTCCCAGGGCAGCTTTAATTTTACCTCCTGTAGCTGAGTGTTGTCCTAATAAACGAGGAAGTGATAATAAGCCCACTGCCATTTCTAAAGTTACGTCATCCTTAGTCAGGTTGGTTTTGCTATCTTTTTTAGGAATCGAACTCATTTTAGGCTTAGGATTCTCGTCTGTCTTATCTCCAAGCTGTACGTAAGGACCATATTTACCGACCTTAAAGTAAATAGGTTCACCAGTTTCAGGATGAATACCGACTTTTTCTGGTCCTTCTTTCTTCTGACGAATCAGAGCTTCTATTTGCTCTGGATTAAGGTCAGCAGGAGTCAAGTCATCGGGGATGGAAACTTTTAATACTTCTGTCTCTCCATCTTCAGTTTTTATTTCGATATATGGACCATATTTACCGATGCGGACTATAGCATCGAGGTTTTCTAGATGAATAGTTTTGGCGATCGCAGGCTCTATTTCCTCATTTTTAACATCTATTTGGGTTTTTAGACCTGTTTTCCCCTGATAGAACTTCTTAAGATAAGGTATCCAGTCCGCACCACCTGTAGCAATTTCATCTAAAGTTTGCTCCATTTTGGAAGTAAACTCAGTATCTACCAAATCAGGAAAGTGTTCTTCTAGCAAGGCAGTTACCGCAAAGGCTGTAAAGGTAGGAATTAAAGCCTTACCGCGCATCTGTACATAACCGCGATCGATAATTGTGCCGATAACGCTGGCGTAAGTACTAGGACGACCAATGCCTTCTTTTTCTAAGGTTTTAACTAGAGAAGCTTCGGTATACCTAGCAGGAGGTTGGGTTTCGTGACCAATAGCCTCTAATTCTTTGCAGTCTGGTTTATCTCCTTTTTTAAGCGGTGGCAAGAGTATTTCTTGGTCTTCCAAGGCTGCATCAGGATTATCTGACCCTTCAACATAAGCACGGAAGAAACCAGGAAATTCAATGCGTTTACCATTAGCGCGGAAAACAGTATTCTCGACGCTCACGTCTACCGCAATTTGAGTTAACTGAGCATCTGCCATCTGACAGGCAATGGTGCGTTTCCAGATCAAATCATAAAGTTTAAATTCGCGGTCTTTGAGTCGCGTTTCTTTGGGGACGCGGAAAGTTTCCCCCGCAGGACGAATAGCTTCGTGTGCTTCCTGTGCGCCTTTACTTTTAGTGCTATATTGACGAGCTTTGGGACTTAGATATTCTTTACCATACTTTTGTTCTACACAATTGCGGGCAGCTGCGATCGCCTGTTGGGATAAATGCACCGAATCTGTCCGCATATAGGTAATAAACCCTTTTTCATAGAGTTTTTGCGCTACTCCCATGGTTTCCCTGGCAGAAATGCCCAGTTTACGGTTAGATTCTTGCTGGAGGGTAGAAGTAGTAAAAGGCGGAGAAGGACGGCGTTTAGAAGCATTTTCTTGCCTATCAGCTACTGTCCAAGTCTTCTCAAAAATCCGCTCTTTGAGTTTATTTGCCTCATTTTCATTCAGCAATACTACGTCTTTACCTTCGGCAATTTTCCCTGTGTCGGGGTCAAAGTCGCTACCCGTCGCCAGTCTTTTGCCATCGAGAGTAATCAACTTAGCTTCAAAAGGCTTTTTATTTTGCTCTAAGTCTGCTTTTAGATCCCAATAACCCCCAGATTGGAAAGCCCGACGTTCTCTTTCTCTAGCTACGGTTAAACGGACTGCTACCGACTGTACCCTTCCTGCGGACAAACCCCAAGCTATTTTCTTCCACAGCAGAGGAGAAACGGTATAGCCTACCAAACGATCTAAAATACGTCGTGTTTCTTGGGCATGAACTAAATCTTGATCTACTTCACGACAATCTCGTAAAGCTTTTTGAATTGCCTCTTTGGTAATTTCATGAAACACCATCCGTTTTACAGGTACTTTGGGCTTGAGAATTTCTAACAAATGCCAGCTAATGCTTTCTCCTTCGCGATCTTCGTCAGTTGCCAGAATCAATTCATCTGCTACTTTCAGCGCAGTTTTAAGTTCTTTGACTACCTTTTTCTTTTTCTCAGGAACAACATAAATTGGTTGAAATTCATCTTCGATGTTGATGCCTAAAGTTGCCCACTTCTTGTCTTTATAGGCAGGGGGAATTTCTTTGGCTGAAGGAGGTAAGTCTCGGACATGACCCATAGAAGCCTCGACTTGATAGCCAGAAGGTAGGTAATTACGAATAGTACGAGCTTTAGTAGGAGATTCGACAATAACTAATATTGACATATAGACATATAAATGGAGTTAACGCGAGTTTAATAGCAGGTGTTGATTTTTATAGAGATATATTTCCTAATCTATAGTTATAATCCCTCAAACGACAAACATCATTTTGACTTAGTTTGAATAAATAGCCTCAAGTCACAGACTTTTTTGTTTTGGGCTATTTATGCACCATAGCTCACCATTCATAAGATGCAACTAATTAGCTATGGTATAAAATATTATCGAGTTGTCAGCTTAAAAGCTTAAAGCTTAATTAATTTCACCATAACCAAAATTGGCTAAGAGTTAACACCTTAATTTCTAAAAAGTAAAAACATAATAAGCTTAAGAAGAAGGTAAATATAGGATTACAATCCTTTGTAACGCTTTTTTAGCAATTGTTCAATTGTATCTATATCTGACAGTACCCAAAAAACTCTATGGATTTTTCTAGCAGTGTAGCCTCTCAACTTCATGCAGGGACAATTTTGCCCGAAGGCATAGTTATTATTACTCTGATGAGTGTTTTAATCGGCGATTTAATCTTTGGGCGTAGTTCCTCTCGTTGGTTGCCTTATTTAGCGATCGCAGGCTTGTTTATCACCCTTGTGGCTCTATATTTTCAGTGGAACAACCCTAATGCGATCGCTTTTCTTGGTTCTTTTGACGGTGATAACCTCAGCATTCTCTTTCGGGGGATAGTTGCCCTCTCAGCAATGGTTACTATCCCCATGTCTATTCGCTATATTAAGCAGTCGGGAACATCTTTGGCAGAATTTATCGCCATCATGCTTACCGCCACCCTAGGAGGTATGTTCCTCTGTGGCGCAAATGAGCTAACCATGGTGTTTATTTCTTTAGAAATGCTGAGTATTTCTTCGTATCTGATGACAGGGTACATGAAGCGCGATCCTCGCTCAAATGAGGCTGCGTTAAAATATTTGCTCATTGGTGCTGCTAGTTCGGCGATTTTTCTCTACGGAATGTCATTACTTTACGGTTTATCTGGGGGAGAAACAAATCTTAATGCGATCGCAGCTAAAGTTACCGCCATTAATAGCATACAGTCTTTAGGATTGGCAGTTTCTCTGGTATTTATCATTGCAGGTATTGCCTTCAAGATCTCTGCCGTACCTTTCCATCAGTGGACACCAGACGTATACGAAGGCTCTCCTACCCCCGTTGTTGCCTTCTTATCTGTAGGTTCAAAGGCAGCTGGTTTTGCTCTGGCAATTCGCCTATTAGTCACGGCATTTGGTTCCCTCACCGATCAATGGCACTTTATCTTTACCGCTTTAGCAATTCTCAGTTTGATTTTGGGTAATGTGGTAGCTTTAGCACAAACTAGTATTAAGCGAATGCTGGCTTATTCTTCTATTGCTCAAGCGGGCTTTGTAATGATTGGTTTGATTGCTGGAACTGATAACGGTTATTCCAGCATGATTTTTTATCTCTTTATTTATCTGTTCATGAACCTGGGAGCGTTTACCTGTATTATTCTATTCTCTCTCCGCACGGGTACAGATCAAATTAGTGAATATGCAGGCTTGTATCAAAAAGATCCCTTATTGACTCTTTGCTTGAGCATTTGCTTACTCTCCTTGGGTGGTATTCCGCCGATGGCTGGCTTCTTTGGTAAGATTTATCTTTTCTGGGCTGGTTGGCAAGCTGGGCTATATGGGTTGGTGCTACTAGGCTTAATTACCAGCGTCATTTCAATTTACTACTACATTCGCGTCGTTAAAATGATGGTAGTCAAAGAACCCCAAGAAATGTCAGAATCAGTTAAGAACTACCCCACAATTAACTGGAAACTACCTGGAATGCGCCCTTTACAGGTGGGAATTGTCGCTTCTGCTATTATCACCTCCCTGGCAGGAATTCTATCTAATCCTCTGTTTACTTTAAGCAGTAATTCTGTTGCTAGTACGCCTATATTGCGATCGGCGATTATTACTCAGCAAATACCTCAGAGTAATATTCAAGTTTCCACAGTAGAGGATTTAATCAACAAATAATTTACTCAATTTAAATGATTAAATTTGGCTCGCCTCAGCGGGCTTTTTTTTGTATTCAATTTTATATTATGCTTAAAAAACGGATAGCGATCGCCCTAACATCAAAGTAAGATTTAGAAAGTGCGATCGCTTTTTAACTCCAAAAATCAAGATTGCGATCGCCAAACTCAAATTTATTATAAATATAGGTAAAGTTTATTTTAAGGGATTAACAGGATGGGTAAGCTGTATTTTGTAGGCTCTACCAATTCTACTATCATAAGCCCAGGCACTTACTGCAACTGCATCCTTGGGAATCAAATCTTGAGAAAAAGTCTTGCTCCAACCTGAAATTTGATATTTTGAGTCCCCTAGTTCAGCCGCTACATCTAACCTTTCAATCTGAGGTTGTACTAAAGCAAAAGGATGATCGAAATTATCTTTGGTCTGATATGCCAGAATAACAGCATGAGCAGCAGTACGATATTGAGGAAGAATAGACCATCCAGTTGCAATATAGGTATTGTTTTCACCTTTAGTTATACTATCAAACTGACCGTATTTCATCGCCTCAAAAATGCTGGGACTTGTCATTCCTTGCATCGTGTTACTAAGAATTAAAGGCGGCTGTATTATGCCCAAGCGATCAAGTTCAACTATCCTGTCAGCCAAAAATTTAGGATCGGGAAAAAGAAATTGTTTTAAACATTCCTCATCTTTGACAAAATACATCATACTTAAGCAGGCTTTGGCATAAAGCTTGTTTTTATGATTGACGACCATTGCATTGACACCTGAAGTAAAATTGGCAGGATAAAGCAGCAAAAAACCGACCATTGATACAGTGATAATTCTTTTCAGCGTTTTTGAATATCTACTGCCTTGAATATCTAAATGAGGCTTTAAATCTTCAGCCAAAATAGCTAACAAATAAATTAGACCAACAATGGCATAGGTAGAAAAGGTTACATACCTAGAAGAAAGCGAAAATTCCATTCCCAGTCCCAATCTGCCCAGAGTAGTCAAAACTGCACTACCCAAGGTGTAACTAACAATGCACAACCAAGGAAATACCTGAAATAAAAGTTTTTGACTACGATTTATTTTAATTAGGTAGAAACATATCAAAGCAATTAGAAACAGAATGCAAAGTCCGATAATTTGGCTAGAAACTAAGTCATTAACTCCCAAAGGAGAACCAAGAAATGCTAAGAAATAGAGTATGACATTAATAGGTTGAGTTAAGGCATCAAAAAAGCCAGGGCTATTAGCTGGACGATGATAGTTGTGAAAATAAACTGCAAAAGCTAAAGCAGATGAAAATAACCAGCCAGCAGTCATCAAGGTTAAAGCACTTTTGCTTTTTCTGGTGACTAAAATTAAAGCTGGCAAAATAACAATCCAGCTAATCATGCCATTGGCAAAAGAAAAGGTAGCAAATATCGCTAACAATAAGCTACTGAGAAATTTGATCGACAGAGAATTTTGCGAAAAAATAATCGCCAAGGCAGATGTAATTACAGCAATAGGCACAAATGTAATCCACTGTAATCCCCAAAGCCAATTTTCCCATTGCATAGGGCTAAAAATTAACAAATTAGCCATAGCCAAAAGAATTAGTCTTTTTGCCCAGGTACTGTTTAAGGTTATTTTGCTTAAATGATAAATATTAAAAGAAGTAAGACAGGCTAGTAAAATGCTAGTTGTCATTCCGTAGAGGGGATTCCAGCTAGTAAAGCGAGAAAAATAAGCTGATAAGAAACGAGGAAAAAAATTACGGCTTTCATTGTGCTGGGCAAACATATTATCCCAGGTAAGAGTGCCTAAGTTGTGTGCAACTGAATCTGCACCAAATATATCCCATTCATCCCAAAATAGAATATTTAATCCATATTTCCAAACTAATAATCCTAAGATTAGAGGTGGGATAACTGCCAATAATTTAAAGGGAAATTTCTTCATGTATTCTTTGCTCCGATTTACTAAAACCCTGAGTCTCTTTAATTAAGTAATAAGGTCTTTGCTTTACCTCGTCATAAATACGACCAATATACTCCCCAATAATTCCAAGAAAGATTAGCTGTATTCCACCCATAAAAAAAGTGGTGGTCAATCCATAAGTCCAAGACAAAAAGGTCTTACCCAAAATAAGTTTAAAATATAAGCCAATCAACCCTAGTACAAAAGCCACAATGGCAGAAATAAAACCAAATATAGTGGCGATTCTTAGAGGAATAATTGAGAAAGAAAAGATACCATCAAAGGCTAATTTAAATAGCTTAGTGATAGTGACTTTTGGCTCACCTTTATACCGAGATCCTCTTTCTACCATGATTCCTGTTTGTTTGAAACCTGTATAAGCTCTCAAGCCACTGAGATAGCGATTGCGTTCAGGCATTTGACATAAAGCTTCTACTACCTGACGATCCATTAAGGAAAAAATACCTGCGTCTAAAGGCAGTTTTTGTCCTGAGAAGAAGTTTAACAGACGATAAAAAGATACAAAAGCTAATCTTTTTAACCAAGATTCTTTGCGTTTTTCCCGTACAGCATAAATAACATCGTAACCTTCATGCCACTTATCGATAAATCTCAAAATTGTCTGAGGTGAATCTTGAAGATCTCCATCCATCAAAATCACAGCATTACCTGATGCGTTTTTAATTCCCGCAGTTAAAGCAGGTTGATGCCCAAAATTCCTAGAGAGGCGAAGAATTTTAATTTCGCTATGTTTACGGTGCAATTCTGATAGTATTTGATAGGAATAGTCGCTACTACCGTCATCTACAAAAATGACCTCCCATATACCATCAAGCTGATCGATGACTATGCTTAACTGTCGCCATAATTCAGGTAAGATTGCTTCTTCGTTGAAAATGGGAATGACGATAGAGTATTTAACTTGTCTATCCTGAAAAGTTGCTGAAGACATAGATATGCTGTTGATTTAACCTAAAAATTGTGTGAGTTTGATCGATCAAAAATAGCAATATTATTTTTGAGCTAAATTCTGCAAGGATTATAGCAAGTAAAAAATTAAAAACTGCATAAATTAAAGTTACACAGAACTATAAAAGGTAAAACTAACCAGAAAAATTCATGACTTTTTCTAGTCATAGACGAGAAAACTACTTATACACTAATAATGTAAATTGAAAACAGCTGCCATTTTCGGGGGAACTTTCAACCCAAATTTGACCGTGGTGAACGCAGACAATTTGATGACACATTGCCAAACCGATGCCGTAGCCTTCTCGATCGTGATCGCGCTGCAAACGAAAATTATCTTCAAATATTTGCTTCCTGGTTTCTGGAGGAATGCCTGGTCCAGTATCGCATATACTTACATGAACTTTTTGATTCGTGCGATGCAATACAGATAAAGATATTTGACCTCTTTCTGGAGTGTATTTAATAGCGTTGTCCAAGAGGTTACTAATTAATTGTCGGATTAATTCTTCATCAGCATATACACAAGGAATATCTTGAGGAATATCTTTTTTAAAAATCATTGACTTTTCTAAAAGTCTAGAATCGAACTGGGCAACAACTTCTTGGCAAAGTTGTTTGAGATCTAAAGGGCTAGGATTTATCTGTAGTTTGGCATTTACATTTTGCGAACTTTGCAGTAATTCGCTAATCATACTATCCATAATGCCAAACTGGTTTTTGGCGTGTTTAAACAGCTTTTGCTGCAAATATTTGCGCTTTTCTGTCTCTAACTGGTCATTTTGCTCTGATAATTCCAAGGTTTTTACCGCCATTGAGGCTGCTGTTAGGGGTGTGCGCAGGTCATGAGCTAGCATGGCTAAAATTTGGTCTTTAAAACGTAGTTGAGCCACCAATTCTTCCTTTTCCTGTTTTAGACTAAAAATTTCATCTCTTAGCTGAATTTTTTCTGCATAGTTGACTTCTTGATTTATGCCTTGAGTAGAAGTACTTTCTAGCAACCTATGACTACTAGTAACTTTCAATTCTTCCTGAGTAGCTTGCCATTTTGGCCACCATTTCTCTAATTGCTCGATCAGGTTACCACCAGCTAAGGTTTGCCTTGGTGTAGGAGAGATTTTTACTAGAGCAGGAGTAGCAACTAGCTTTAAATATTCGACTAGATGTGGCTGTTTTTCAATTTCAACTATATCTAGCTTAAAAAAGTACTCAGAGCTTAATTTTTCTAAGTAAGTCCTAATTTTCCGCACCTGCTTTTGTGAAGATGAGCGTTTATCTACGAACAATAATAGTTGAAGGGATAGTTCCTCAACGCTATTCTCCTGGTGGTCAAAATATTGCTGATTAGATTGCAACACTAGATTACGAAAACCCAATACATATTATGAAAGCCTCTACTTTTATAGGTTAAAAAGACAACAGACATGATTGTTTTCTAACATTGATAAAATAGTAGTCATCATTAAGATTTTTGGTCTGCCAAAAAGCAATAATTACTCAGAAACTTTTACTACTAAAAAGCAGTCAATCTATAAGCTAAACTTTTTCTAAAGACACTATGTAAGATATCATAAAATTTACCCAGATTGCCTTAGTTCCTTAATTTAGGTCTTCGACAGCTTTAAGCTCTCAGTCTTAAGCTTTAGGCTGAAAATCAATGGTGAATTACCGTTCATCATTAATAAAAAATCCTTAATCGTCTAGCTAACGATTTAACGGGAGTCTTAAAGTCTAACGCTAAAAGTTTACAGCCTCTGAATAAAAAATTTTTAGAAATATATTATCATGGCTCTTGGTTATCTTGCTCTTGTCTTACACGCTCACTTACCTTTCGTCCGACACCCAGAAAGCGATTTTGTCTTGGAAGAAGAATGGTTGTTTGAAGCCATAACCGAAACCTATGTTCCCTTGCTTCAGGTATTTGAAAATTTAAAGCGAGATGGGGTCGATTTTAAAATGACTATGAGTATGACACCTCCTCTGGTGTCGATGCTACGGGACGAATTGTTACAAGACCGTTATGACGATCATCTTGCTCAACTCCAAGAATTAATTGACAAAGAAATTGAGCGTTATCAGCATAATGGTCATATGCTTTATTTGGCTGAATATTATGCTAATTCTTTTAGCCAAATACGCAAAACTTGGTCAAGTTACAATCGCGATCTTATCAAGGCATTTAAACAGTTTCTCGATAGTGGCAACCTTGATATTATTACCTGTGGTGCTACTCACGGCTATCTTCCTTTGATGAAGATGTATCCTCAAGCCGTCTGGTCGCAAATCAAAGTGGCTTGCGAACATTATGAGGAAAATTTTGGTCGTCCACCAAAAGGAATTTGGCTACCAGAATGTGCTTATTATGAAGATCTCGAAAGAATGCTTGCCGATGCTGGCTTGCGCTATTTTTTAACTGACGGACATGGTATTCTCTATGCTCGTCCTCGTCCTCGTTATGGCTCTTACGCTCCCATTTATACTGAAACGGGAGTAGCTGCCTTTGGTCGCGATCATGAATCCTCTCAACAGGTGTGGTCTTCTAAAGTAGGTTATCCGGGTGCAGTAGAATATCGCGAATTTTATAAGGATTTAGGTTGGGAAGCTGAATATGAGTATATTAAGCCTTATATCATGCCCAACGGTCAACGCAAAAATACGGGCATCAAATATCATAAAATTACTAGTCGCGATGGAGGATTATCCGAGAAAGGTCTTTACGATCCTTATTGGGCGAGGGAAAAAGCAGCCGAACACGCAGCTAACTTTATGTATAATCGGCAGCAACAAATTGGCAACCTGCACAGTATGCTGCAACGTCCACCGATTGTAGTATCTCCTTATGATGCTGAATTATTTGGTCACTGGTGGTATGAAGGACCTCAGTTTATTGATTTTTTGTTCCGTAAGAGTTGGTACGATCAAAATACCTACGAAATGACTCATCTGTCTGAATATCTTCAGCAACAGCCGACGCAACAAGTTTGTCGCCCTTCTCAGTCTAGCTGGGGCTATAAAGGATTCCATGAATATTGGTTAAATGAGACGAACGCCTGGGTTTATCCCCATCTTCACAAAGCAGCAGAAAGAATGATTCAACTAGCCAATCGTGAACCTGCTGATGAATTAGAATGGCGAGCCTTAAATCAAGCTGCTAGAGAAGTGCTGTTGGCACAGTCTTCTGATTGGGCATTTATTATGCGGACAGGGACGATGGTACCTTATGCTATCCGCAGAACGCGATCGCATTTACTTCGCTTTAATAAAATTTACGATGATATTTTGATTGGCAAAGTTGATTCTGGTTGGTTAGAAAAAGTCGAGAAAATTGATAATATTTTTCCCAATATAAATTATCGAACCTACAGAACAAGGTAATTAACGCTACTTTCGGGTTAAGACAAGCGAGAAATGGCTTGCCCCGCATCTAGTACCCCTTTCTTGCTTATGGAGCGTTCACAAGGCGCATTTTGAAGTGTGGAAATGCGTCTTTAGTCCAGGGATTATTTTTGATCGACCTTTTTTTGAGGTCTGGGGGGTGGAGTGAAACTGGCAATTAGCAATAATAATACTCCAAGATTAATTGCTACATCAGCGACATTAAATACGGGAAAGTTAATTAAACGAAAATCTATAAAATCGACTACATAACCAAATAAAAAGCGGTCAATACCATTGCCTACTGCCCCTGATAAAATAAATCCATAGCCCAATTGCTCAAGCAAAGTTAGTTTTGGAGTATACCAAACAAAAACAACTAATAATAAACTGACAACTAGCGAAATCCAGCGCAATATATCTACCTGTCCTGTAAAAAAGCTAAAAGCTGCTCCTGTATTAATTACATAGGTTAAATGAAATACGCCTTCCCATAAGGGAATACTGTCGCGGACGTTAGTGAAATTCTGGACTACTAAATATTTAGTTATTTGGTCAAAAATTATACCTAAAATAGCAACTAGCCAAAAGCTGCGTTTTCGTCTGATAAATTTACTTCTCATAACATCTAAATATAAATAAAAACGGAACTGAGTTATAATTATTAAGAAACTTTGAGCTAACGATACAAAAGTCTATAGACCACCCCTATGTCTCTTCCCATTCGCAACATTGCAATCATTGCCCACGTCGATCATGGTAAAACCACTCTCGTAGACGCATTACTTAAACAATCGGGAATTTTCCGCGAAGGGGAAGACGTACCAGATTGTGTCATGGATTCCAATGACCTCGAAAGAGAGCGAGGAATCACGATTCTGTCTAAGAATACCGCCGTTAGCTATAAAGATACCTTAATTAATATTGTTGACACCCCTGGACACGCTGACTTTGGTGGAGAAGTAGAACGAGTTTTAGGTATGGTTGATGGTTGTGTACTAATCGTCGATGCTAATGAAGGGCCAATGCCCCAAACTCGGTTTGTACTTAAAAAAGCCTTAGAAAAAGGCTTGCGTCCTATTGTGGTGGTCAATAAAATCGATCGCCCCCGCGCTCATCCTGATGGTGCGGTAGATAAGGTATTCGATCTATTTGTTGAATTAGGTGCAGACGATGATCAGTGCGACTTTACCACTCTTTATGCTTCTGGATTGGAAGGTTTTGTCAAAGAAACCCTAGAAGAAGAAGGGGTAAACATGGAGCCTCTGTTTGAAGCGATTCTCAATCATGTTCCACCACCAGCAGGAGACGTAGACAAGCCTTTACAGCTACAGGTTACTACTCTCGACTATTCTGACTATTTAGGTCGGATTGTCATTGGTAGAATTCACAACGGTGTCCTCAAAGCTGGACAACAAGCTGCGCTAATTAAAGAAGACGGCAAAATTGTTAAATCAAAAATTTCTAAGCTCATGGGCTTTAAAGGATTAGCCAGAGTCGAATTAGATGAAGCTAATGCGGGGAACATCGTCGCTGTGGCAGGTTTTGCCGATGCCAATATCGGCGAGACAATTACTTGTCCTAGCGAACCTCAAGCACTGCCTTTGATTAAGGTAGATGAACCAACTCTACAAATGACTTTCTCAGTCAACAATTCGCCTTTTGCAGGACAAGAAGGAACTTATGTAACTTCTAGACAAATTCGCGATCGCCTGATGCGAGAATTAGAAACTAACGTAGCTCTGCGTGTTGAAGATGGAGACTCGGCAGAGCAATTCCTCGTATCAGGTAGAGGTGAACTACATTTAGGTATTTTAATTGAAACCATGCGCCGAGAGGGATATGAGTTTCAGGTATCTCAACCCCAAGTAATCTATCGTGAAATCAACGGTAAGCCTTGTGAGCCTTTTGAGTATCTGGTGTTAGATGTTCCAGAGGCTGCTGTTGGTAGCTGTATTGAGCGTCTTGGGCAGCGTAAAGGCGAGATGAAAGATATGCAGAATAGCAGCGGACGTACTCAGCTAGAGTTTGTTATTCCAGCCAGGGGTTTAATTGGTTTCCGTGGGGATTTCGTACGGATGACTCGTGGCGAAGGAATCATGAACCATAGTTTCTTAGAGTATCGCGACTTTTCTGGAGAATTAGAAACTCGCTACAATGGCGTAATTATTGCTTTTGAAGAAGGTGTGGCAACATTTTACGCACTTAAAAACGCTGAAGATCGAGGAGTATTCTTTATCACTCCTGGTACTAAAGTATACAAGGGCATGATTGTTGGTGAACATAATCGTTCTCAAGATTTAGACCTCAATGTCTGCAAAGCCAAGCAGCTAACTAACCACCGCGCAGCTAGCGGAGACGAACTGGTTCAGCTTCAATCACCTATAGAAATGAGTCTAGAACGGGCTTTAGAATATATTGGTTCTGATGAGCTAGTAGAAGTTACTCCCGAATCTATCCGTCTGCGTAAGTTGAAAACTAAGAAGCTGGTAAATAGGTAAGATTGCTAATTGAGATTTAGCTAGTAAACCTAAAAACAGTTGTCAGTAAATCAAGCCTAAATGTCTAATTGAATTGAGAAGGTAGCCAAATAAGCTACCTTTTTTTGTGGGGAACGAGTATAAAATAATTAAATTATTAGCATCTTAGGCAAGCTAATTAAAGCGATTGAGTCTGTAAGATATTTGGTCAGATTACACTAATCGAGGTAGAATCTTGTCTGCAACAAATTAAATTTTCTTTAACTCTAAATAAGAAAAAAACAAACTATGCTTGCCAAAAGAATATTGCCCTGTCTTGATGTCAATGCAGGAAGAGTAGTTAAAGGCGTTAATTTTGTTGATCTCAAAGATGCAGGAGATCCTATAGAACTAGCGAAAGTTTATAATGATGCTGGAGCAGATGAGCTTGTATTTCTTGATATTACTGCTACCCATGAAGATCGAGGCACAATTGTGGATGTCGTTTATCGTACGGCAGAACAAGTTTTTATTCCTCTGACGGTTGGGGGGGGTATTCAATCCTTAGAAAATATTAAAATTTTGTTAAGAGCGGGAGCAGATAAAGTTAGCATCAATTCCGCAGCAGTTCGCAACCCTGACTTAATTAATCGTGCTAGCGATCGCTTTGGCAAACAATGTATTGTCGTAGCGATCGATGCCCGTCAACGTACTGATCTTAATAATCCTGGCTGGGATGTATATGTACGTGGGGGTAGGAAAAATACGGGTATTGATGCGATCGCCTGGGCAAAAGAAATGGCAAAAAGAGGTGCTGGAGAATTATTAGTAACTAGTATGGATGCCGATGGAACACAGGCAGGATATGATCTTAATCTAACTCGTTCAATTGCTGAACAAGTAGAGATTCCTGTGATTGCCTCTGGCGGGGCAGGAAACTGTCAACACATTTATGAAGCTTTAAATCAAGGTCAAGCAGAAGCTGCTCTTTTAGCTTCTCTACTACATTTTGGACAACTAAGTGTCTCAGAAATTAAAGCCTATCTGCAAGAGCGTCAAATTCCTGTACGGATAGCTTAATTTAGTAGGTCTGACTATATGCAGCTAAAGCCCTTGTAACGGAGACTTTTGACTTCGTCAAACTGTCGAGGATGTAAGCAATATATTCACGCGAGCGTAATTTATCACGCATTTTTAAGTAAAGCTTAAAAAAAAGAAGTTTTATTCCCAATACTTAAAAATTGTGTATTAGAATAATAAATAGTTTACATTTCGTAAAAGATGCTGATTCCAATTCTCATATTTGACGTTGCTTTAGTAGCATGGTCGCTGCATCTAATGCAATCGGCTTTGGAACAGCAAGAGTTCTCTTTAATGCTTGCTGGTATACTTGTTGCTGCATCCGCTGCTGCTATGCTGGTAGTCTATTTTATTGCTGGCAACTGTATAAGTAGTTTTAGTTAATCTTTACTTTCGTTAACTCCATCATCTAATTGTGATAGTATTGTTCAAGTATTGGGGCATTAGCTCAGTTGGTAGAGTGCTTGCATGGCATGCAAGATGTCAGCGGTTCAAATCCGCTATGCTCCATTCGGCGTAAAGCCAAATCTTAAATTGCTTGTGAGTTGAAGCTTTATGCTTCCTTTGACTCCTGGCAATTTTATACTTCCACTTCAATAAAATTTTAAGAAAATAGAAGTTCAATCACCTTGTCAATTGGATTAACGTGAGTTCGGGTTAACAAAATTAAATTGTTGAGGTAGCTATAAGCTCTAAGCTTTAAGCTTTTCAAATATTTTTTCGCGAACTAAACTAAAATTTAAACTACGAAAAGATATTTCTTTAATAACCTTATAGTAAAGGGTTCAAATTATCCCGAACTCACGTTAATTAATGTCTTAATTAGACTACAAATTTACCTCCATTTTTTGCAACAGAATCATTTAATCAATACCTTCAATTTTGTCTTCGACTTCTTGATACAGTTCACGCAGGCGATCAAGGTTTTCTTCATCGGTTTCCCAGTAACCACGACCATTTACTTCTAGTAGTGTACCTACAATCTTACGGAAGGAATTGGGGTTCATATCCATTAGACGTTTGCACATCTCAGGGTCGTCAATGAAGGTAGTATTGACATCTTCATATACCCAGTTATCGACCGCATCAGCTGTAGCCGACCAACCCATTGTGTTAACTAAACGCTTAGATAGTTCCCGCACACCTTCGTAACCGTTACTGAGCATTCCTTCGTACCATTTGGGGTTAAGCATTTTAGTACGAGCATCTAGACGCACAGTCTCTGATAGGGTACGAACTTGAGCATTGGCGGTAGTGGTGTCTGCAATATATGCCGTGGGTTTTTTGCCATCATCTCTTAGACTGGAAACGATTTTAGTCGGATCAGAATCGAAGTAGTGAGATACGTCGGTTAGACTAATCTCTGATGAGTCTAAATTTTGGAAAGTTACATCTGCTTTCTTTAAAGAAGACTCAAACAAACCGCGACTTTCATCCATTACTCCAGGGTTATCAGAATTAAAGGCGAAGGATTTACGGTTGAGATACATATCCTGTAATTCTTTCTCTTCTTCCCAACTGCTGTTTTCGACTGCCAAGTTGATATTGGAAGAGTAAGAACCAGAAGCATTAGAAAAGATACGGGTTGCTGCTTGGCGGACGTTGATTCCCATTTCCTCAGCTTGTTCTAAGGCGTGTTTGCGCACAAAGTTCATGGCAATAGGTTCATCGGCTTCTGCTGCCATTTTGACACCGCGATCGAGTAAATTCATTTGGTTGATGAACAAGTCACGAAACACACCAGAACAGTTAACTACTACGTCAATTCGAGGACGACCTAGTTCTTCTAAAGAAATTAATTCTAGCTTGTTAACTCGACCGAGTGCGTCAGGTACAGGACGTACACCAACCATCCACATGATTTGTGCCAAAGACTCGCCGTAGGTCTTGATGTTGTCTGTTCCCCAGAGGACACAGGCGATACTTTCAGGGTAGTTACCACCGTTATCAAGTCTTTGACGCTCAATGAGACGGTCTACAACAACCTTGGCTGATTGAACTGCTGCCAATGTAGGAATAGACTGAGGATCTAAGGCATGGATGTTTTTTCCAGTAGGTAAAACGTTGGGGTTACGAATAGGATCGCCACCAGGTCCAGGTAGTACATACTCCCCTTCTAAAGCTTGAAGTAAGCCACCTAGTTCGTTATCGGCACATATTTGTTCTAGACAGAATTCTAGGTACTCAACTAAAGGTTTAAGTGCTTCTGTATCAATTTTGTTGTAGCCATATTCACTTAACGCTTCTAACCAGGGTGCTTTTTTGCCAATATTGAAAAAGTTAAGTTTAGACACCATTGACACTCTGCCATCAGCATCAATTTGAGCGTGAACTAAAGCACTCACCGCAGCACGGGTTGCTTGAGTAATGTCTTGGAACAGTTGAACGTCTGCCAAGACACCGCGATCATTATTGGTGTAGATTTCATCGATATCTCTACCAATGCTGTTGGCAATAAGGCGAGGAAAAGAAATAATCCCTTCTTCTTCACGGTCTAAGTTGGAGATGCTAACCAAAGTTGCGATCGCTTCTTCGGCAGTTGGCGGTTTGCCAATGATGTGCAAGCCACAGGGAAGTAGACGAGACTCAATTTCCATTAGCTGTTTGTAAACCAAGCCAATGATCGTATCTCTCTCCTCTGGAGTCATCTCTTTGGCAGAGTGGTCAGGGAAAGCAATATCTTGATCCAGATTACAAATCCGCGCCTGATCCATAACCGTGTCAACGATTTGAACACCGCGTCCGCCATCTTTAAGACTTTGGTATGAACCAATTAAATCACCTAGTTCTTTCAAACCTTTATACAGTCCTGCGTTTTCGGCGGGAGGAGTGAGGTAAGAAATAGTTGCTGCGTAACTACGACGTTTAGCAATGGTTGCCTCAGAAGGGTTATTGGCTGCGTAATAGTAGATATTAGGAATACTACCAATTAAGCTATCAGGATAACAGTCTCCAGACATACCCATTTGTTTCCCTGGCATAAATTCTAATGAGCCATGAGTACCAAAGTGCAGCACTGCATCAGCCTTCCAGATATGCTCTAGATAGGTATAGTAAGCTGCAAAACCATGATGAGGAGAAGCAGAGCGAGAAAACAACAGGCGCATGGGATCGCCTTCATAACCAAAGGTAGGCTGTACGCCAATAAAAACGTTGCCAAATTCCTTACCGTAGATTAGAAGGTTTTGACCGTCAGTGTTGAGGTGTCCTGGAGGTGGTCCCCAGTTTTCTTCTAGCTTCACTGAATACGGGGTAAGACGTTCATATTGTTCTACCGACATTCGATGGGCAACGTTCAACTCAGGAGAAGCATACTGTGCCTGAGCATCATGAATCACCGCCTGCATTAATTCTTCAGGGGAATCTGGCAAGTCTTGAATATCATAGCCGTTATCTCTTAGACCTTTCATTGCCTCATAAATTGAGCCAAATACGTTTAGGTAAGCTGCCGTACCCACGTTTCCTTTATCAGGAGGAAAACTAAAGACGGTAATAGCCACTTTTTTATCTAGCTTGGGTTTCTTGCGTAAGCTACCCCATTTCATCGCTCGTCGAGCGATCGCTTCTACTCTATCCTGCAACGCAATAGATTTACCTGTTGCACCATCTCTACCAGAAGCAATGATCGGCTCAATTGCCCCGTCTAATTCAGGAATGGCAATTTGCAAGGCTACCTGGATAGGATGTAAACCTAATTCGCTTTCTTCCCATTCCTCTGTAGTTTGGAATACCAGAGGCAACGCCACCATGTAAGGACGGTTAAGGCGTTTTAGTGACTTGATCGCTTTAGGATGATCTTGTCTGGCTGGTCCACCAACTAAAGCAAAGCCTGTTAAAGAAACTACTGTATCAACTATTGCCTGTTGTTGACCCTCCTGCCAGAAGTAAGCATTTATGGGTTTAGAAAAGTCCAATCCTCCAGCAAATACAGGAATGACCCTGGCACCCATACATTCTAGTTCCTGCACCATTGCCACATAGTGAGCATTGTCCTGGGTAACTAAGTGAGTACGCTGCAACACCAGACCAACGCATGGTGCTAAAGGATCTTGGAGATCATCAGCAATATCTGTACGACTGTTAAACCAAGCTAAATACTCCTGAATATCCTCAAACATCTTGGGTGCGAGAGGATGCCAGATACCCATATCTGGATAGACTATCGGTTCAGCATATTGCTTATTGCCTTGGTTTTTGTCTGGATAAACGTATTTATCAGACAGCATTAATAAGAAATTCTCTAAGTTATCGGCATTACCACCCAACCAATACTGAAAACTCAGCATAAAATTACGGGCATCCTGCGCCTTTTCCACAGGTAGATATTTTAATACTTTGGGTAGAGTCCGCAATAGCTTGAGCATAGCATCTTGGAAAGAACTGCCAGACTTTTCTTTGCGCTTACGCATAAATTGGGCGATCGCACTTTTAGACTGACCCAACTGTGCCATCGAAAAGCTGCCCATTTTGTTTAGGCGCATCACTTCTGGCATGGAAGGAAAGACTACCGCAGCATCTAAGTTATCGCGATGGGGAGTTACCGCCTCTACTACTTTTTGTGCCAAATCTTCAACAAATATCAAAGACGCAATAAATATATTTGCTTGGGCAACATCTTTTTTGAAGTTGTTAAAGTTTTCTTCGTCTCTCAACTCTTCAATTAAATAGCCACTAAGTTCAATGGCTAGATGGGGATTATTGCTATTGATAGATCTTGCGGCTTCAGTGAGGGTGCTTTGATACTGAGGCTCTAGCACAACATAGACCACCCTGAGAAGATCACGCCCGTTAACGGCATCTGGCTTAACTTGACGAACGGTTGACTTGACCTGGGTGAACATATAGCTTGACTCTCCTTAAATAATGGCGATTTGAACGGGTTATTTGGACTAAGTTCGCTCTTTACCTAATCCCATAGAAAGGTCTTATGTAAAATATTCTTATCAAAAAAAGATACTCAAAATCTGTCAAACACGTTATCTGACACAATTCGATAACAATAATTAAACATTACGTAACAAACTTTAGCAAAATTAGTGAGTAAACACTTACATCATTTTTACATTGCTTAATAAACTAATATTTGACAAAAAAAACTTTCGCCTTCTATTGAAGACGGAAGTTCATTTAACTTTATGGATAACAATTCGGATTTAATTATTTTCCAAAGCCTTTCCCGCGATCGCTTTTTGGCAGACATACGCAATTATTAATTTGTTGGCGGAGGGTTTCTTCATCTAGGTTTTGACCAATTAGAACTAGCAGATTTTTCTTTTCGCCTTGCCATTCTTCGTCCTCTAAAGTAAATCGCTTACCGCTAAGGTGAAAAACATGGCGTTTGGGACTTTCATCAAACCACAGGATACCTTTAGCGCGAAAAATATTTTCTGGTAACTGATTGTCTAAAAAGTACTGAAATTTGCGAATTGCTAAGGGTTTATCAAACTGAAATGACATGGAGGAAAAGCCGTCATTTTCTAAATGATGGGAATGATCGTGGTGTTCATGATCGTGATCGTGTTCTGCTGATTCAGTCTGTTGATAATATTTGTCAGACTCAAACAAACCAACGCTCAAAATCAGAGGAAGAGATACTTGAGAGTTTCGAGTACGCAGAATACGCGCATCTTTTTTCATATCTTTGAGTCTGACTTCTAAAGCATCTACATCTGCTTCATCTACCAAGTCAGTTTTATTCAGAACAATTACATCACCATATTGGATCTGACTTTGTGCAGCTTCGCTATTGAATAAATCTAGGCTAAAGTTAGCGCAGTCTACCATAGTCACAATCGAATCCAAGCGAGTCATGTCCCGTAATTCTGTGCCTAAAAAGGTTAACGCCACTGGCAGAGGATCAGCTAATCCAGTTGTCTCTACTACTAAGTAATCAATTTTTTCTTCTCGTTCGAGTATTTTGTAAACGGCGTTTACTAGGTCTTCGTTAATGGTGCAGCAAATACAGCCGTTATTTAACTCGACCATGCTTTCATCGGTAGAGACAATTAGCTCATTATCAATGCCAATTTCACCAAATTCATTGACTAAAACTGCGGTTTTAATTCCTGCTTGATTGGTCAGAATATGGTTAAGTAGTGTAGTTTTACCGCTACCAAGAAAACCAGTAATAATAGTAACGGGCAAACCTCTTTTAGACAGATCCATGTCAGAAGGTGCTTGAACTTGAGTATTAACAGATGTCATAACGATCGCTTTTTTAATATTGTCGGACTAGGGAAATGCTCATCATTTTATCTAACCAGTTCTTTGACTAACTCATAGTACAAAAGTCTAGTTGCTTTAAATAATATCCTAACTAACGCATCTTTTCCTTTCACCGTTTGCCGTAACTCTTGGTAGAGATCGCTTAATGCTCTACCAACATCAGAGCTAATACGATTGCTGTTGGGTGCGACCATACAAACCGCCCAAGCATATAAATGCGAGCGTATCATTGAACTACCGTGAAATTTTTTCATCGACTTTTTGCCAGAATCAGCAAAGCTGTAGCTCATGCCCAAAAATGCCTGAAACTTACGCAGTGAGCGATCGCGCTTTTGTAGTCTATC
This sequence comes from Chroococcales cyanobacterium, assembly GCA_038259125.1. Taxonomy (GTDB): domain Bacteria; phylum Cyanobacteriota; class Cyanobacteriia; order Cyanobacteriales; family Xenococcaceae; genus Waterburya. The sequence continues at coordinate 34,100 of JBBSPC010000035.1, forward strand.
TGAGTCATTATATTCTCTCTCTATTAATGGCTTACCATCATGTAAGAATTTATCAAAGGGATAAATATTAAATAGCAGCAAAGCACGGCAAGAAATACCAAAGTTAAAACGATCAAACACTCGATTATAAGAATCAAAATTAGAATTAGATACGGCTTTTTCAAGCAATTCAAGATGATTAAAATATCGTAATTCAATATAAATCGGTGTGAGATACCCAATAAATTGCTAAATTGTGATGCTTGGCTAGTGTTACCCAGAATTGGCTGTACCAATGACCGCTAGGCTCTAAGACAATTCCATCGGCTTGAAGTGATAACAGCTTGTCTGCACCAATGCGATCGCAGTTTACCTTGTAAAATTGCCGATCTTTTCGTAGCAGCCTGTAATGCTGCAAGATAATATCAGGAAACTCATCAAGGCAGCACAAAACAGCCGATCCACGACCGACATCTAAACCAATTATTCTCATGTAATATAGGAGTTAAGAGTAAAAAAATAGCTATTGACTTCTTACTAAACTCCCAAAAGCCACCCACGGCTTATTTTTATCTGTAAGTTCTGTCATAGCTATATGTAGAATGGGCTTATAAATGATGAAAAGCCTTTTAGCTTAATTTACTTTGCAAGCCCAACTAATACATATGCGGACTATTCCGCGACTCTAGTTATTAGAGTTTTGATCGCCTGTCCTGGCAATCATGAGAGACAATTAGGGCAAC